>JALTNO010000116.1 GCA_027000645.1 Paracoccaceae bacterium
TCTCGCCCCCTTCCAGAAGCACCACCCGGGCGCCCATCTGGCTGGCGCCGGCCGCCACCGACAATCCGCCCGATCCGGCGCCGATCACCACGATGTCGGTCCTGATCCGCTCCACGAGGTTCAGCCCCCCCTGCGGCGGCGAAAGGCGCGGATGACGATGGGCAGCGCCGCCAGCGCGCCCAGCGCGATCAGCGGCCCGAAGACCTGCGGGTCGCGCATGATCGACAGATCCGGCCTGCCGCCCCGGTCGAAGACTTCACCCAGGCCCACACCCACCCATGTATAGACGACCGCCCCCGGCACGATGCCGATAGCGGTCGTCCACAGAAAGGTGCGGGTCCTGACCCCGACCATGGCCGGCAGCAGGTTGGCAAGGAAGAAGGGAACCGCCGGCACCAGCCGCATCACCAGCAGGACGCTGACCTCGTTCGCGCGCAGGCCTTCCCGGATCCTCGCGGCCCTGCCCCGGCTTGCCTCGAACCGGGCTGACAGCACCTCTCCCATCCCCCGCCGGGCGGCCAGGAAGATCGCCGCCGCGCCGATCGTGGCCGACACCACGTTGAAGGCCGTGCCGGCCACAAGGCCGAACAGGAACCCTCCGGTCACCGATGCCACCGTCGCGCCAGGCAGCGAGAAGGTCACGATCAGCACATAGACCGCCATGAACAGCGCCACCGCAATGCCGTAGTTGCTGTCGCGCAGGGCCAGCAGCGCCTCGCGGTTGGCGGCGAGCGCGTCGAAACTCAGATAGTCGTGCAGGCTCATGGCGCCGATCGCCGCGACGGTCAGAATCACCGCAAGCGGCAGATGGCGGGTCAGCCCCCGCCGGGCGCGGCCCGGAACTTCGGTTTCGGTGGTCATGGCCCTGTCCGTCCTGTCGTTCTGCATGTCCCGCCCAAGATGCGCCCGCCGCCGCCCCGGCAACAGGCCGATCACGCCCGCTTGATTCGCCGGGGCGGATTCGTGAGCTTTTTGCCGCATTGGTGACGGATTGAAACATTTTCCCGCGCGCGCGGTCGGAAAATTGTTGCAATCGGCCTCGCCTTTCCCGCCGAAACATGCCCTGCGGGGTTTGACTTGGACGAAAACCCGCAGTAGAGACCGGACCTCTATCGAATGCACGGGGGGCGAATCCGCGCCGCACCCGACCGACAGACTGGAGACGGAGCGATGAAACGCACCTATCAACCTTCGAACCTGGTTCGCAAGCGGCGCCACGGCTTCCGCGCCCGCATGGCCACCAAGGCCGGCCGCAAGATCATCAATGCCCGCCGCGCCCGCGGCCGCAAGGTGCTGAGCGCGTAAGACCCGGCACCTGACCATTCACGAAGATGACACCGCCGGAGGCCCCCCAGGATGGCACTGCCAGACCGGGGAAACCGCCCCCGGCGGTGCCCGTTTCCGCGCGCCCTGCCCTGACTACCCTGCGCAATAGGCGCGACTTTCTGGCCGCCGCGCGCGGCCGCGCGGTCGCGACCCCCGGCATGATCGTGCAGGCGCGCAAGCGCCCCCCCGGCGAGGG
>JALTNO010000117.1:0-1321 GCA_027000645.1 Paracoccaceae bacterium
GTGGGAGACGCGCGAAATCGCCCGCACCATCGACAAGATGCCGCTGCGGCTCGATGAAATCCGCGCCCGGAAAGCCGCGCAGCAGCAGGAGGCACGCTGAGGGCTCATGGCGTGCTGCCTCCGGCGCCGGGGGCGATCAGCCGCACGCCCGCCAGCGCGCCGTCCTCCAGCACCCGCACCTCGGCGGCGAAACGCGCCTCCAGCGCCGCCCGCTGATCGCGGGAAAACGGCTCGAAGGGTGGCGAGGCGGGGCTTTCCTCCGCCTCCAGCCGTTCGCGCAATTCCTTGCCGGAAAGCCCCGGGCATTCCTTGCGCAGCCGCAGCCCCCGCGCCAGCGCCTCCGCCGAGGGGCTGGCATTGGACAGGCCCTCGGGCAGGCGCATCCGGCCGGCCACCGGGCCGAGCATCCGCGCCAGCACGCCGGGCAGAACCTGCGGCGCGCGCTCGTGCACCCAGACGAAAACCGGGCTCTCGGGCAGGGCGGCGCGCAGATCGGCCAGCACGTCGCGCCAGCCGCGGCGCGAGGCGGCCAGATCCTCGCGCAGATCCCCGAAGGCGGGAAGATCGTTGCGAAGCGCCGCGAAGGCATAGGCCGAGGCCCAGTAGTCGGCATAGCTGCGGATCGAGAAATACACCGCCCCCGGCGGCCGGGGGAAGAGCTCGCGGATCGCCGCCACCCGTGCCCGCGCCTTCGGATAGAGCGCCCGGCCGCGCAGGTTGCCCACCATGCTGCCCGGCAGGTTCTCCTCGCTGACCAGCAGCCGCCGCACGCCGCGCTCCTGCAGTTCGCGAATGTCCTGCCGCACCGCCTCCCTGATCCGGTGCATCTCCCGGGCCGCCCGGTCGTCGCTTGCGGCCCGCCCGGCGATGGTGAAGAAGCTGTCGAGCCCGCGTTCGCGCGTCACCTTCGGCCCCCAGAACGCCTGCCCCGCCCGCGCCAGACGACCGGCGTTGCGGCTGCACGCCTGCTGCAGCGCGGTGGTGCCCGTGCGGTGGGCCCCAAGATGCAGAACGAACTCCACCTGCCCGGCCTCGCCTATTCGAACTCCATGATCACCTCGTCCACACCGAGACTGTCGCCGGGGGCGGCGTTGATCTTCGCCACCACGCCCCGGCGCTCGGCGCGCAGGATGTTTTCCATCTTCATCGCCTCGACGGTGCACAGCGGCTGGCCCTCCTGCACCTCCTCGCCCTCGGCCACATCCACCTTCACGATCAGCCCCGGCATCGGACACAAAAGCAGCTTCGAGGTGTCGGGGGGCTGTTTCTCGGGCATCAAGGCGGCCAGTTCCGCCTGGCGGGGAGTGCGCACGTGAACCTT
>JALTNO010000117.1:1331-1518 GCA_027000645.1 Paracoccaceae bacterium
CCGCGCAGCCGCACCCGGAAGCCGCCCGGGATCCTGGAGACCTTCATCACCAGGGGAAGCTCGTCCACGTCGAGGATGGCCAGCGGCTTGCCCGGGGTCCAGTCGGATTCGACCCGCATCCTGCGGCCGTCCTCGAAGCGGATGGTGGCGCCGTCGGGATCGGCCTCGATGGTGACCGGGAAATCCT
>JALTNO010000118.1 GCA_027000645.1 Paracoccaceae bacterium
CGCCAGAACCGATCCGGCGGAGTTGCGGTTGATGCTGGGGCAGACGGGATCGGCGGCGCCGCTGGGGCGCGAGGGGCTTGAGGCCTTGATGGCGGCCTGGCCCGATGCCGCGCCCGGCCTCGAGGCGGGGCCGGGAACAGGTACCGGCAGGGCCGGGGAAGGAGAGCGGGATGCAGGATCAGAGCGGGTTCGATGAGTTGGAGGCGCGGGCGGCGGCGCTGGAGGACAGTCTGGGGGCGACGGCCGAGGTGACGGCGGGCTTCGAGGCCGAGTTGCGCCGGATGCGGCGTTCGCTGGCGGCGACGGGGCGCGACGTTGCCTTGCTCGAGCGGGGGTTTTCGCGCGGTTTGCGGCGCGCTTTTGACGGGGTGATCCTGGACGGGATGAAGCTGTCGGACGCGCTGGGCGTGGTGGCCCGGTCGATGATCCGGACGGTCTATTCGGCGGCGCTCCGGCCGGTGACCGATCAGGTGGGCAGTGCGCTTGCCGGCGGGGTGGAGCGGTTCGTCAGCGGGCTTTTGCCTTTCGCCGATGGTGCCGGTTTCGCCCAGGGGCGGGTGATGCCCTTTGCCAGCGGCGGGGTGGTTTCGGGGCCGGTGCGGTTTCCGATGCGCGGCGGGGTCGGGTTGATGGGCGAGGCCGGACCCGAGGCGATCATGCCGCTGGCGCGCGGGTCTGATGGCAAGCTGGGGGTCAGGGCCGCGGGCGGCGGCGGCACGGTCAATGTGGTGATGAACGTCACGACCCCCGATGTGGAGGGGTTTCGCCGCAGCCAGGGGCAGATCGCGGCGCAGTTGGGCCGGGCGCTGAGCCGCGGCGCGCGCAACCGCTGAGGCAGGGAGGAAGCGATGGATTTCCATGAGGTGCGGTTTCCCGCGTCGCTGAGTTTCGGTTCGGTGGGCGGGCCCGAGCGGCGGACCGATATCGTCACGCTGGTCAACGGGTTCGAAGAGCGCAACACCCCCTGGGCACATTCGCGCCGGCGCTTTGATGCGGGGGTCGGGTTGCGGTCGCTGGATGATATCGAGACGCTGATCGCCTTTTTCGAGGCCCGGCGCGGGCAGATGTACGGGTTCCGCTGGAAGGACTGGTCGGATTTCAAGTCCTGCCGGGCCTCTGCCGTGGTGGGTTTCGACGATCAGCAGATCGGTATTGGCGACGGGCGAGAGACGGTGTTCCAGCTGGTCAAGACATATCGTTCTGGGGGGCAGAGCTATGCCCGGCCGATCCGCAAGCCGGTGGCGGGCTCGGTACGCGTCGGGGTCGAGCAGGACGAGCTGCGCGAGGGTGTGGATTTCGAGCTGGACCCGACCACCGGTCTGGTGACGCTTGCCCATGCGCCGGCCGAGGGGATGCGCGTTCTTGCCGGGTTCGAGTTCGACGTGCCGGTGCGGTTTGACACCGACCGCATCCAGACCAGCGTGGCAAGTTTTCAGGCCGGCGAGGTGCCCAGCGTGCCGGTGCTGGAGGTGCGGGTCTGATGGCGGGGCAGGAGGCGGCGCTGCAGGCGCATCTCGA
>JALTNO010000119.1 GCA_027000645.1 Paracoccaceae bacterium
TCCTGGCGCATCTGGCACCCGTTCGACGATCTGCGCTGCTGGCGGATACCGGAGCTGCGCGACGCGCTTCTGACGGCCTCGGATCACTTCCCCGTGTCGCTGGATATCGACATCTGAGCCTTTCCCTTCCCCCGTGCGGGACATTCCCGTATATGGCGGGCATGAGGTACCCTGTCGCAATTTCATTCGCGCTGGCGCTGGTTGCGGCGCCGGCCCTCGCGCAGGAAGACGAGGGCAGGTCGCTGATGGAACGCGGCGCCGAGATGTTCCTCGAAGGCCTGCGCCGGGAACTGGAACCGGCGCTGGAAGATCTGCGCGGCATGGCCGGGGAATACGGCCCCTCCATGCGCAGCTTCTTCGAGGAAATGGGACCGGCCTTCATGGCCCTGCTGGACGAGGTGAAGGACTGGAGCCGCTACGAGCCGCCCGAGATCCTGCCCAATGGCGACATCATCATCCGCAGGAAGCCCGATCCCGACGCAGAACCATCCCCGGACCCGCAGCAGGCGCCGGATGTGCTCCCGCCGGGGGGAACCGATCTGTGACCGGGCCGTGACGGGGGGGCCTGGCGGTTCGGGTCCCGGGGGCGGCAGCGCGGTTTCAGCCGGTCATCCGCACGCTGACCTGGGATTTCAGCGCCTCGGCCAGGGATTTCAGGCGCGCCTCGGCCACCTCGCCGAACAGGGGCTGGGCCTCGGGCGGCAGGGTCAGCTCCAGCCGCTTCTTCTTGGGCTGCCATTTCAGGGTGCCGATGGGGTGGTCGGGCTGCATCCACAGCATCGCCCCGAACCGCATCGCCTTGCCGAGGATCTCGGCCTCTTTCAGGCTGCGTTCGTCCAGCAGCTCGTAGAACGCGCCGAAGCGGTCGGCCGGGCGGCGGTTGCGATAGCGGTATTGCAGCGCCAGGCCCAGAAAGACGCGTTCCGAATGTTTCAGCCCGCCCAGGTTGGCCCGGGTGGCATAGTCGAAGCAGACGTCGGCCCGGTAGTCGGGATGGGCCCGCCAGCTTACGTCATGCAGAAGGCAGGCGGCCTTGATCAGCCGGATCCGCGATGGTCTGGCCGACTTGAACAGCGGCAGGACGAACTCGTAGAGCGTCTTGCCAAAGCCGGGCATGCGCGCGTCCTTGGCCTCGGCGAACCAGCAGGCCTCGATCAGCGGGTCGCGGTCGCGCAACTCCTGCGGCATCTGTTCGTAGAGCAGGCCTTCGCGGATGCCGTAGCTGGAGATGGCGATGTCGTGCGGCTTGAAGGTGCGCACCAGCCGGTGCAGCACGTCGATGGCGATGGGCACCAGGTTCATGCGCGCCTCGGACACGCCGGCGCGCAGGCGCAGCTTTTCCAGGTCCGCCTTTTCGATGAAATGCAGCGTGTCGCGGACCTGTTTCGCGGTCATGCGGTATTCGTGCAGCACCGTCAGCGGATAGTTGCGTCGGGCCATGTCGATGCGGGCGATCGCCCGCCAGCTGCCGCCGACCAGGAAGAGGCGGTCGCGCTGCTTGCCCATATGGGCGCGCATCTCTTCCACGGTTTCCCGGATCACCGCCTTGCGCGCGCGCCGTCCGCCCTTGACGTGGCGCAGCTTCAGCGGCCCCAGCGGTGAGGTCATGCGCCGGCCCACGCCGGTGCCGTCGATCTCGGCCAGCTCCATCGACGCCCCGCCCATGTCGCAGACCAGCCCGTAGGCGCCGGGCCAGCCCAGCAGCACCCCCTGCGCGGAGAGGCGCGCCTCCTCGTTGCCATCGATGATCCAGATCCGCAGGCCGGTCTCGCGCGCCACCTCGTCGCAGAAATCCTGCCCGTCCGCCGCGTCGCGCACGGCGGCCGTGGCCACCGCGGTCAGCGGCCCCAGCCGCATCCCCCGCGCCAGGTGCTGAAAGCGGCGGATGGCGTCGAGCGCGCGTTCGCGCCCCTTCGGGTTCAGCCGCCCCGTCTCGGCCAGGCCGTCGCCCAGCGCGCACATGATCTTTTCGTTGTAGAAATAGGCTGGCGAGCGCGCGGCGCCATCGAACACTACCAGACGCACCGAGTTCGACCCCACATCCACCACCCCCACCCGCGACAGGGCGCGGGCGCTGGGGTCATCGAACAGGGGCCGGCCGAAAGGCCCCCCTTCCGCGAGTTCCTGGTGCGGTTGCAGGTTCATGATTCCCCCGATTGCGCGGGGCAAGGATGCGGGATCGCGGCGGCCGGGTCAATCACCCCCGTTCCTGCCCTTCACGGGGGGATTCATCCTTGCCACGGTCCCCCAGCAGGCGGGCGGCCAGGGCCCGCGAGATGGTCCGCCTCTCGGCCAGCGCCAGCCGGTCGAGGCGCTCGACGATGTCGGCGGCGGCCTCGAAGGACCGGTCCATACGGCGCAGCAGATAGGGAATCACCCCCGGCCGCGGCGCGATCTGGCGATCGGAGAACAGTTTGGCCAGCACCGCGGCCAGAAGCGCGTCGTCCGGCGGGGCCAGCTGCACATGCTGGGCCCCCTCGACCCGGCTTTGCAGGTCGGCCGGCGCCAGACCCCACAGCTTCGGCGCCTTCCGCCCCGTCAGCAGAAGCGCGTGACCCTCGGCCTGCACGAGGTTGAGCAGGTGGAACAGCGCCGCCTGCGCGGGGCCGTTTCCGGCGATGGCCGGTACGTCCTCGACCGCCACCGCCCCCGTGGCCAGCCCCGGAACGGCGTCTTCGGTCAGGTCGGCGGCGGCCACGATCCGCGCGCCGCTGCGGGCCGCCCAGACATGGGCCAGGTGGGACTTGCCCGACCCGGCCGGCCCGGTCAGCACCAGCCTGGCCCCGGGCCATGTCCCGGGCGCCTCGATCAGCGCCACAGCCATCGCGTTGGCGGGCGAGACGAAGAAATCCGCGCGCCCCCGCGCGGTTCTGCGGGGAAGGTCGAAGCTGAGCTGTTCGGCCATGTCAGGTATCGTCCGCCCCGGTTGCGCCAAGATAGAGGCGGCTTTTCAGGTATTGTCCGACGGCAAAGCGGGCCAGCACCCCGAGTGCCGCGGCCAGCGGCACCGCCACCAGCATGCCGACGAAGCCGAACAGCGCCCCGAACACCGACAGCGCCAGCAGCAGCCAGACCGGGTGCAGCCCCACCGAATGGCCGACCAGCCGCGGGGTGAGGAAATTGCCCTCCATTACCTGGCCGGCGGCGAAGATGGCTGCCACCAGTCCGATCGCCGTCCAGTCGCCCCAGAACTGGAACAGCGCCAGCCCGATCGCCAGCGCCCCGCCGATCAGCGCGCCCAGATAGGGGATGAAGGTCACCAGCCCCGCGACGAAGCCCACCACCAGCCCGAAATCGAGCCCCACCGCGATCAGCGCGATGGCGTAATAGGAGCCGAGGATGATGCAGACCGTGCCCATGCCGCGCACGAACGAGGACAGGGTGGCGTCGATTTCGGAAGCCAGCTGGCGGATCACCGAAACGTGGTCGCGCGGCAGCAGCTCGTCGATCCGGGCCACCATCCGGTCCCAGTCCAGAAGCAGATAGACCGAGACCACCGGCACGATCACCATCAGCATCAGGATGTTGACCAGCGACATCGCCGAGGAAACGGCGGTCTGAAGGATCTCGGCGCCGCGTTCCTTCAGACGTTCGCCGATCAGGGCAAGCGTCTGGTGCGCGGCACTGTTGCGGTCCAGAAGCGACGGGAAGCGCTCTTCCACGAAGGCGCGCAGATCGCGGAACAGGTCGGGCAGGATCCGGACCAGTTCCTGCGCCTGGGCGATCAGGGTCGGGATCACCATCAGCGCCATGACCACGAAGACGGCCAGTGCCAGAACCGTGATGATGGCCGTGGCCGCCACCCGCGACAGGCCCATCTTCTCCAGCCGGTCCGCCAGCGGGTCCACGAAATAGGCGATCGCCCCGCCCAGGACGAAGGGCAGCAGCACGTCGCCCAGCAGCCACAGGACGACGGCAAAGGCGGCCAGCCCCACGCCCCAGTATCTGAGTTGCTCTTTCACGCTCAAGGACATGCGCCCCTCTTGGCCCGGCTCCCGCCTTTTCTTGGCCCATGACCCCTCCCCGCGCAAGGGCAGACAGGCCCGGCACCCCGAAACCGGCGGACGACGGAACCGTCCCGCGGCGGCGCTTTTCCCGCCTTGTCCGATTGCCTGCCCGGCGGCTTTGTCATAGACCGCCTCAAACGCAATTCGTCACGAGGGACAGCCGACATGCGCCTGAGCCGCTATTTCCTTCCCGTCCTCAAGGAAAACCCCGCCGAGGCCCAGATCGTCAGCCACCGGCTGATGCTCCGCGCGGGCATGATCAAGCAGTCCGCCGCGGGCATCTATTCGTGGCTGCCGCTGGGCTTCAAGGTGCTGCGCCGGATCGAGAACATCATCCACGAGGAACAGCTTCGCGCCGGCCACCTGCCGATGCTGATGCCGACCCTGCAATCGGCCGACCTGTGGCGGGAATCAGGGCGCTATGACGCCTATGGCGAAGAGATGCTGCGCATTACCGACCGGCACGGGCGCGACATGCTCTATACCCCCACCGCCGAAGAGCTGATCACCGACATCTTTCGCACCCATGTGAGCAGCTATCGCGACCTGCCGCTGACGCTCTACCAGATCCAGTGGAAGTTCCGCGACGAGATCCGCCCCCGCTTCGGCGTGATGCGCGGGCGCGAGTTCCTGATGAAGGACGGCTACAATTTCGACCTGACCCGCGAGGACGCGCTGCACGCCTACAACCGGCACCTGGTCAGCTATCTGCGCACCTACGAGCGGATGGGGCTTCAGGCGATCCCCATGCGCGCCGATTCCGGGCCGATCGGGGGCGAGGACACGCATGAATTCCTGGTCCTGGCGGAAACCGGCGAATCGGAGGTGTTCTATGACAGCGCGGTGACCGAGATCCGCCTCGGAGCGCGCGATATCGACTATGACGATCATGACCAGTGCCGGGCGATCATGGAGGAATTCACCGCGCTTTACGCCCGCACCGACGAAACCCATGACGAGGCCGCCTTCACCGCCCAGGTGCCCGAGGCGCGCCGTCGCCGTGCCCGCGGCATCGAGGTGGGGCAGATCTTCTATTTCGGCACCAAGTATTCCGAGCCGATGGGGGCCACCGTGCAGGGGCCCGACGGGGCGCAGGTGCCGGTGCACATGGGCAGCCACGGCATCGGCGTCAGCCGCCTTGTCGGCGCCATCATCGAGGCCAGCCATGACGAATCCGGCATCATCTGGCCCGAGGGCGTGACCCCCTTCCATTGCGGCATCGTCAACCTGCGCCAGGGCGACGCGCAGGCGGACGCGGCCTGCGAAGGGCTCTATTCGGCACTGGGCGCGGCGGGGCTCGAGCCGCTCTATGACGACCGCGAAGAGCGTGCCGGCGCCAAGTTCGCCACCATGGACCTGATCGGCCTGCCCTGGCGCATCACCGTCGGCCCGCGCGGGCTGAAGAAAGGGGTGGTGGAACTGACCTGCCGGAGTACCGGCGAGAGCGAGGAACTCTCCCCCGAGGCGGCGGTGGCGCGCGTGCAGGAGATTTACGAACCGCACCGGCCGGTTCGCCCGGGCGCGTGATGCGCGCCGGACCCGCGTTTCCTCTTGCCTTTCCGCGTAGTGCCGTGAAATCCTGACGCGGGCCGGGCCGGCCCGTGTGACGAGGGGAGAGGATCATGCGAAACTGGATGTCGGGTGCAGTCGTTCTCGCGGTGGCGGCCGGGGCGGCAAGCGGCCAGACGGTGAACACGGTGATGCAGGGCGCGCCCGCCGTGACCGCTCGGGATGTCTGTTTCTATGGCGGGCTGGCCTATTCCGAGAATGCGGTTCTGACCGTCGAGGTGCCGCTGCGCAAGGAAAGCCCGCAGGCCTTGCAGAAGCATCTGCTGCTTTGCGGAAAGATCGAAGGCTCCGACCGGCTGGGCTGGATCAGCCTCGATCCCGCCAGTTTCAGGCCGATGAACAGGTGACGCGCGGGCCCGTCCCGCGGGCCGAAACGACGCTGGAATGGCGGGTGCGCCTGTGCTAACCCTGCCGGTGCCGACCACGGACACCGAAAAACGATCCGGGCGGCGAGAGGCAGTTTCGGAGCAGGCGCGATGGCGACGTTCATCGACAACTTCTACATCATCGACCCCTATTCGCCGCCCGATGAGGGCGCGACCCTGACCCGGTACGACTTCGTCGTGAACGACGCCAACAGTGACGGCTCGGTCAGTGCCTGGCGCGACTACATCGACGGATCCCGGGTCTATTCGGCCTATGTGGGCGACACGGTGACCGTCCAGTATGCCGATGGAACGCAGCAGACGATCACCGGGGTGACCTTCTACCTGTTCGACGGGCGCGAAGTGTTCACGCCCATCGACGGCAGCACGCTTCAGGACGCGACCTTCGTCAGCTCGACATGGACACCCTCCAGCACCTCGGTGACCAACTCCCAGCTGCAGCTGGCCTGTTTCGTGGCGGGCACCCGCATCCGCACGCCGCAGGGCGAGCGGCCGATCGAGACATTGCGGGTGGGCGACAGGGTGGTGACGCTGGACCGCGGCGCGCAGCCGGTGCGCTGGATCGGGCGGCGCGCGGTGCGGGGAGAGGGCGATTTCGCCCCGATCCTGATCCGCAAGGGGGCGATCGGCAACCGTCGCGACCTGCTGGTGT
>JALTNO010000120.1 GCA_027000645.1 Paracoccaceae bacterium
ATCGAGGTCTTCGGCCGCCTGCCGCCCACGGGCCTGGCCAGCATCTCGGCCGCCTTGCGGATCTTCTCGGCCGACACGCCCGACAGTTTCGAGGCGTTCTCGACCGTGAATTCGTCCTGCGAGGTGATCCACTTGGCCCAGTCGTCATAACCCCTGGTCTGGAACTTGCCCCAGGTCGTGCGCCATTGCCACGGCGTGTTGCGGGTGCCCTGGCCGAAGCCCGAGCTCGACCCCCACTTGTCGTTGACCCAGTCGCGGATCCATTCGGCATCCTGCCATCCGTTCTCGACGATGGTGCGGGCGATGGCGTTGACCACCAGAAGATCGGTGCCCGGCAGCACGTCGAGCCACAGCCCGCCGTGATCCTCGATGAAGGCCACGCCGGCGGTGCGCCGCGGATTCATCATGATGACCTTCTGCCGGCCGGCCTCGATCGACGGCTTCATCCACTGCGTGAACAGGATGGTCTTGGTCTCGTAGGGATCGGTGCCGCAGACCATCAGCACCTCGGCATCGCTCCAGTCCTTGTAGGAGGGGCCGAAATTGTCGAAACCGGCATCCCGGAAACCGGGGGTCGAGGACACCGGCGACGGCGCGTCATGCCAGGCGAAGTTGACCGTGTTGATCGACCGCAGGGCCAGCTTGGTGATGGCGTAGGTGTTCTCGATATACTGGTACGAGTAGGTCTTGACGCCATAGGCCTTGGGGCCGAACTTCTCGATCACGTAGTTGGCCACCTCGGCCGCGACATCGAGCGCGAGATCCCAGGTGACCGGCTGGAGGATGCCGTGAATGCGCATCATCGGCGTCTTGAGGCGGTCGCGCGTCGGGGTCTGCGGGTTGTAGCATTTCCGCGCGATGCACCCGCCGCGAACCGAGGAGTCGCCGTTCACGTTGACGAACTCGGTATCCTTGTCGGGCAGGATCACCACGTGGTGCGGCTCGCCCTCGTGCATGACGATGTTGTGCTGGTTCGGCGCCACCCACGGGCCGAGAATCTCGGTCGGGAAATCCACGCCGAAGGCGTTGTCTCCGGCCTCGGGGCCGCCGTTGCGGTTGCCCGCGACCGGCCAGCGGTAGATCTTGTACCCGCAGGCGACGATGCAGTAGTCGCAGGCGGTGGTCAGAACCTCGGCATCCGGCGGCGGCAAGGGGACGTTCGTGTCGGGAATGTAATATGGGGTTGTCATGTTCCGCTCCCTCAGCCTTGCAGGTTGTCGTGACGGCCGAAGATCAGCCCGAAGACGCCGGTGGCGTAGATGTCGTCACCGTCGAGTTCGAGCAGGATCTGCGGCAGGCTCTGATAGGCCTGACCCGAAATGAGGATCCCGTGCCGCGTCAGGTCGTAGGTGCTCAGGTGCAGCGGACAGGCGCCCAGCGACTTGGTGTCCGCCTTGTAGCTGCCGTTCAGGGGTCCGCCCTGGTGGGTGCAGGCGTAGTTGAAGGCGACCACGTCCTTGTCGGGGCCGATCCCGCCGCCGGCGGGCGTGCCCAGCTTGACCACCATGTTTTCCGAATACATCCCTTCGTCGGGATAGGAGAAGTCGAACGGCTCGTCCTGTTTCAGCGAGGACAGCCTGGTCACGAACTTGCGGGGATAGGCCGTCATCTGCCCCTGCATCTGCCGGGCGAATGCCGTTCCCGGATCCAGCGTCACCATCACCGTCGTCGTCGCACCTGAGGTGATCAGGAAATTCCGTCTCGACATCAGGCACCTGTGCCCGATCCTGCTGGCGGCGCTCCTGCCGGAGAGCCCGTCCTTCCGAGGCGTGTTGCGTGTCATGTCATGTTTCCTTCTCTTCGGGCTCAATTGTCGTCCAGCGGCCCGTAGGGCGGCAGGGTGGGCGCCTCGACCCTCAACTCATCGCCGCTGAAGCCTTCGAGAAAGGCGACCAGGTCGGCCACCTCGTCGTCGCTCAGGCCCAGCGGCTTGAGCAGCGGGGTCTTGTTCGCGGCCATGGTGCCGTCGGTGAACTCGTTCTCACCGCCGCCGGCATTGTAGAACTGGACGACCTCTTCCAGATCCCAGAATGCGCCGTTGTGCATGTAGGGCGCCGTATAAAGCGTGTAGCGCAGGGCCGGCGTGCGGAACTTGCCCATGTCCTCGGGCAGCTTGGTCCGGTAGTAGAGCCCGGCATCGTCCTTGATCTTGCGGTAGATCTCCTGCGTCACGCCCTTGGCGTACTGCTCGTAACGGAAGGTGATCTGCGCCAGGCCGTCCTCTTCCCAGCGCTCGGCGGGCGGCACCCCCAGGTTGTAGTATTTCTCGTCCGAGGCCAGCGGGCCGTTATGGCACTGGATGCAGCCGGCCTTGCCGTTGAACAGCGCCATGCCGCGCAGCTGCTGTTCGCTCAGCGCCGACTTGTCGCCGCGCAGATAGCGGTCCACCGGCGTATCATTGACGATCAGGGTCCGCTCGAAGGCCGCGATCGCCCGCCAGGCGTCGTCGATCCTGGGATAGCCCGGCCCGAACACTTCCCGGAACCGCTTGCGGTATTCCGGGATGAAGGCAAGGCGCGCCTCCATCACGTCGTTTTCGCCGTTCCCGGCCACGGCGCCCTTGGCGGCCGATGGCGCCTGCTTTTCAAGCGACTTGGCGGCCCCGGCCCAGAACTGCTTGCCCAGGAAAGCGGCGTTGATCACCGTCTGGCTGTTGCGCCAGTGCACCGTGCCCGGATAGCCCCGCGACAGCGCATCGCCGAACGCCCAGCCCTGGTCGGGGTTGTGGCAGCTCACGCAGGCGGTCGAGGCGTCGCCGCCCAGGCGCGGGTCCCAGAACAGCATCTTGCCCAGCTGCACCTTGGCCTCGCTCTGCGGGTTGTCCATCGGGATCGGCGGCGTGTCCGGCAGGGGGGCCAGCGGCGGGAAGTCCTCGGCCGCCAGCGCCATGCCCGAGGCAACCAGCCCGAGCGCGGCACCGGTCAGAAGGGCGGAAATCGTCTTTGGCATCGTCATCGTCTCTCTCCCGCCTCAGTTGGTCGTTTCACGCCAGTTCTCGATGGCGTCGTAATTGGTGGGAACGGGCGCGGCCGGAACGAATTCGGGCGTGTTCAGCAGATCGCCCGAAAGCGACTCGAGAAACACCACGATGTCCTTCTGTTCCGCGTGCGTAAGGCCCAGCGGCCTGAGCCGGGGATCCTTGTTGGGGTCGTCGCCCCCGCCCTGGTTGTAGAAGGAGACCACCTCGAACAACGTGTCGAACACGCCGTTGTGCATGTAGGGCGCGGTGTATTTCAGCTCGCGCAGGGTCGGCGTGCGGAAAGAGCCGATATCGCGGCCGTCTGCGGGGTGGCGCAGGATCTGCGCGCCCACGTCGCGGCGCATGTTCATGTAGTTCTCGACCCCCATGAAGCTGGCGAAGGCAACCCAGGTCATGTGCCGCATCGGGTCCGACCACAGGTCCGGGTTTTCCGGCACGCCGATATTGTGCACCTTGTCGTCGGTGAACAGCGGGCCGCTGTGGCAGGCGGCGCAGCCCGCCTTGCCCCTGAACAGGTCGAACCCGCGCTGCGCGGCGGGGCTCATCTCGCCCTTGTCGAAGGGCGCGCCGCGCGAAATCAGCGTCTTGAGATATTCCGGGATCGCTTTGCGCACGCCTCCGTTCGAAGGCTCGCCCAGGCCAGCCTTTTCGAACATCTCCACATAGACCGGATCCTGCTTGATGCGTTCCTGCATCAGGCGCATGTCCATGTTCATGATGTAGTCTTCGGTGAGGTTCTCGCGCGTGACGTCGTTGAGGTTGGTGCCGATCCGGCTGTCATGGAACCAGTTCGCTCTCAGCGCCGTGTTCATCAGGGTGGGCGTGTTGCGGAACCCCTTCGAGCCGGGATAGGCCTCGGAGAGCGCCAGCCCGTCGGTGAAGGCCTTGTCGGGCTGGTGACAGCTGCTGCAGCTGAGCGCCGCGTCCCCCGACAGGCGCTTGTCGAAGAAAAGGCGCTTGCCCAGCTCGGCGCGCGCCGGGTTGACTTCCGGCGCTGCAACCGGCCCGAAATCCTGAGCCACGGTGGTCGCGGGAAACACGAGTGCGGACCCGGACAGGAGCGCGGAGAACAGCGCCAACCGGATATAGCCGCCTGATTGAGATGTGCTCATCGGCTTCTCCCTGAAAAATGGACTCTCCCGCGGTCGTTGCCAGCCGGAGAGGAACGCGATCGTGTCTGTATTCTTTTCACGGACCCGCGGGAGGCACATTGACGGCCGTCAAGATTTTCCGATTTGCCCCACCCCCTCGGCCCCGCGCACGGGTCGGCGCCCGGGTCGGCAGCTGCCTCCCGCATGCGAATTGCCGCCGCGTCCCGGTCGGGATGCGGCGGCTTTCACGCGAAGAAGCGATGGGCGGGCTGGCGCGCTACATGGCCAGAGACGGCAGGTAGAGCACGATCGCCGGGAACGCCACCAGCAGCGCGATGGTCACCGCGTCGGCGATGAAGAAGGGGGTGACGCCGCGGAACACGTCCTGCACGCTCAGGTCCGGGCGCACGCCGGCCACCACGAAGCAGTTGAGCCCGATGGGCGGGGTGATGAGGCAGAACTCGGCCATCTTCACCACGAGAATGCCGAACCAGATCGCCGCCATCGGCCCTGACATGCCGAAGGCGCTGTCGGCGGCCGAGACGGCTTCGCCGCCATTGAGCGCCATCACCGCCGGATAGACCACCGGCAGGGTCAGGATCAGCATCCCGATCGCGTCCATGAACATGCCCAGCACCGCATAGGCCAGCAGGATGAAGACCAGGATCAGCATCGGCGGATAGCGCAGCGAGGTGATCCAGTCGGCGAAGGCGCCGGGCAGGTCGGCAAAGCCGAGGAAGCGCACATAGATCAGCACGCCCCAGATGATGGTGAAGATCATCACCGTGAGCTTGGCGGTCTCCAGCAGCGCCGATTTCAGTTCGCTCCAGCGCATCCCCTTCCACACCGCCATGCAGAACACCACGAAGGCCCCCAGTGCCCCGCCCTCGGTCGGCGTGCCCCAGGCGTCCTCGCCGAAGGGGTTGTAGACGAAGAAGATGATGATCACGACCACGAAGATGATCGGCAGCGCGGGGGGGAGCGAGACGAAACGCTCGCGCCAGCTGAAGCCGCCCACCGGCGGGCCGACGCTCTTGAAGATCGTGGCGATGCCGATGATCAGCACCCCGTAGATGAAGGCGGAAAAGGCACCGGGGATGAAGCCGGCCAGCAGCAGCTTGCCCACGTCCTGCTCGACGATGATGGCATAGATGACCAGAATCGCCGAGGGCGGGATCATCGAGGCCAGCGTGCCCGCCGCCGCCACCACCCCGGCGGCGAAGCGCTTGTTGTAGCCGATCGACTGCATTTCGGGAATGGCGATGCGGGCAAAGACCGCGGCCGTGGCCACCGAGGCCCCCGACACCGCGGCAAAGCCGGCGGTGGCGAAGACGGTCGAGACCGCCAGCCCCCCCGGCACCCAGGCGATCCAGCGCTTGGCCGCCTCGAACAGCGCCCGTGTCAGCCCCGCATAATAGGCCAGATAGCCGATCAGGATGAAGACCGGGATCAGGCTGAGCGCCTGGCTCGATACCTTCGACTGGGGCACCTGGCCGGCGATCTTGACGCCCACGGTCAGCGCCTTGAAGAACTTGTCGGGGGCATAGCCGAACTTGGCCCAGAAGATCCAGACCAGCCCAACCAGCCCCGCCAGCGCGGCGGCAAAGGCGACCCGCATTCCCATCAGGACCATGACCAGCATCCCGCCGGTCACCCAGAGGCCGATGTCGATCGTGTCCATCTATTCGTGCCCCTCAAGCAGCTCGGCCTCCTGCGCGGCGACCTCGGCGGTATCCTGGATCAGCGGAACGGCCACCGGGTTCTGCAGCCCCAGCACGAAGGCGCGGCCGAATCCCCATATCTGCAGCAGCAGCCGCAGGCACAGCACCGCAAACGCCACCGGCGCCATCAGCTTGGCCGGCCAGGTCGGCAGGCCGATGTCGATGGAGCTGTCGTTGCTCCACAGCGGCGCGGCGAAATCGAAGCTGCGCAGGAAATGCGCCCAGCTGCCCCAGACCAGCGCCAGCATGAGCACGAAGATCAGGATGACCGAGATCAGTTCGGCCAGCCACAGCGCCCGGCCGCGCAGCTTGCCGATGAGCATGTCCATGCGGATATGCCCGCCCTCGCGCTGAACGAAGGAGATGCCCAGAAAGGCGATCAGCGGCATGGCCTGTTCGATCCAGTCCACGTAACCGGGCAGCGGGCGGTTGAAAAGATTGCGGCCGCCGACGGAAACCACCGCCAGCACCATCAGCCCGAACACGGCAAGACCCGAAAGCAGGGCCATGAAGCGTTCGGCCCTCAGCAGCTGCCGGTCGAGCCGGCTCAGACGGCTGCCATCCGCCAGAACCGAAGAATGTCCGGCCATGGGGCAATGTCCTTTGTCAGAGGGAACAGGGGTTTGCGTAGGAACATGGGCAGGCCGGGCGCATCGCGGCGCCCGGCCCGATGCCGGAATCAGTTTCCGGCGCGCGTTTTCTTCAGCGTATCCTGCACCAGGTCATAGAGCTCCTGCGCCGGGATGCCCTGCGCGGTCATGTCCTTGATCCACTGGTCGCGGACCGGCGCAGGAGCTCTATGACC
>JALTNO010000121.1 GCA_027000645.1 Paracoccaceae bacterium
GACCGCCACTCCAAGCGAGCCGCCGAACTTGGCGGGCTCGCCGGCGATGCCGCAATCGTAGCTTGTCGCGCCGGTGACGGCCGTCACCGTGCGAGTCGAGACCGCCAGCACGATGGCCCTGTCGGGAATGGCGATGGTCGAGGAGACCGAGGGACCGGTGAGGCCCGCCAATAGCTCCTCCTCGACATGCAGTCTGATGGTGGCTCCGCCCGGGCCCCGGGCCACCTCGACCGCCGCGCTGCGGACCAGCAGGTTCAGCGCTGCATCGAGGGCGAGCCAGGTGCCGCCGATGCGCACAACCTGCACGCCCTCGTCCTCGATCCAGACCCGCCAGCCCTCCTGCGGTGCCAGCCGCAGCCAGGCCCCGCCGGAGAACAGCACCACGTCGCCATCCCAACCGGTCCAGGCCCCGGTGGCACCCGCCGCGGCGATGTAGCGGTCTCCCTCGACGGGACTGGATGGGGGCGATGCCAGATCCCGATCCAGAACCGAGATCTGGACCAGCCCGTCGAGCCGGGAGAGCGCCTCATTGACGGTGACATGCTTCTGGGCCTGGGCGGCGGCCAGGAGCGGCAGGGCGAGGTTAGGGGTGGTCATGGCGTGGCCTCCGTGACGGCGAGGGTGGTTGCAAGCGGCACGCCGCGGCCCAGCGCGCCGATTTGCCAGATGCGAACGGACAGGTTGGCGACCGGGCCGCCGAAGTCGGCGGTCTGCATTGCGGTGGTGTAGGGAAACGCAGGCGTCGTCAGCCCGCTGACGCTGCGCACCACCGCACCGGCGTTCAGGATCTCCAGTTCGTAAGCCTCGCTGGCCTCCGACATCGGCACCTCCGCCAGCACCCAGCTGTCGGCCGAGAGCGTCCGGTCGCGCCGGTGCCAGCGGATGGCGAGATCGCCGTTCGCCTCGCGCCGCATGCGGGGCTGCGCCGGGGCAAAGGGCTTCAGCCCCCGGCCGTTCGGTGTAAACGCAAGCGCCTGCATGATGGCGTCGGAAGGCGCCGCATTGCCCGGCCCGACGCGCCAGTTCCAGGGGATGCCGAGATCGGCCTCGGCGATCGAGAGGGGCTGGATGGCGGTATCGAGGATCACCACGCGTGCCCCGGTCGGCGCCGGGTTGCCCATGGCGTCCTCGGTACCCCGCTGGCCGCGTAGCAGGCGGGTGAGGCGGTAGCGCCCGGTCGAGACCAGCTCCGCGTTCCCGAACTGGACGATCTCCCAGGCCCCCGGCGCGCTTTCCACCGCCAGCACGTTTGCACCATTCAGAAGTTCCGTATCGGTGACGGAGGTGAGCGTGCCCGACGACAGATCCACCAGCAGCTCGCTGCCCGCATCAAAGCGGTCTACCGGCCCCGCTGGCAGGTCGGCCGCCAGAACACCCATGCGGGCGGGTGCGTCGATGGTGTCGAGCAGCTGGAAGCCGGATGTGTCGGCACTGCGCCAGACAGCCCCTGTGCCATACCAGGGCCGGGCGAACACCGCCGCGTAAGGGCGATGCGCCGGCACGCTGTCACTG
>JALTNO010000122.1:0-1025 GCA_027000645.1 Paracoccaceae bacterium
CGACGGGTCGGGCCAGGCGGATTTCTCGGAGATCTGCGCTGCCTTCGCGCCGCTCGTGAAGGACCTGCGCTCGAAATCCTATTTCGTCGAGAGCGCCGAGGAATATGTCACGATCCCGGATCTGATTGCCGAACCGGCGCTGCTAGATGACGCACGGCGCTTCATGCGGCGCAAGGGGATCGAATGCCTGGCGGAAGCGGATCGGCTGGATGCGCTCTACGCCGCCGTGACCAGCAACGATCCCGCGGCGCCCCGCAAACCGCAGGGGGTGCCGGCATGACCCTCCCGATCATTACCGCCGACCAGCGGCTTGCCGAAATGCGCGGCGTCAAGGCCGCCATCTTCGGGGCAAGCGGTTCCGGCAAGACCACGCTTTTGCGCACGCTCAAGTCCTCGACCACGCTGTTTTATGACCTCGAGGCGGGCGATCTCGCCGTCGAGGGGCTGGCGATTGATACGATCCGGCCCCGCACCTGGGGCGAGTGCCGGGATTTCGCGGTGTTTATCGGCGGGCCCAACCCGGCCCTGCGCGACGACCAGCCCTACAGCCGGGCGCATTTCGATGCCGTCTGCGAGAAGTTCGGTGACCCGGGTGCGCTCGACAAGTACGACACGGTCTTCGTCGACTCGATCACCGTCGCCGGGCGGCTGTGTTTCCAGTGGTGCAAGGGGCAGCCGGAGGCGCATTCCGACAAGACCGGCAAGCCCGATGTGCGCGGCGCCTACGGGCTGCACGGGCGCGAGATGATCGGCTGGCTCACCCATCTCCAGCACACCCGGGCGAAGAACGTGATCTTCGTCGGCATCCTCGACGAGAAGCTCGACGACTTCAATCGCAAGCAGTTCGTGCCGCAGATCGAGGGCTCCAAGACCGGTCTGGAACTGCCCGGCATCGTCGACGAGGTGCTGACGCTGACCTTGCTTCCCGACGATCAGGGTGTGCCTCGGCGGGTCTTCGTCTGCCAGACGCAGAACCCCTGGGGCTATCCGGCCAAGGACCGGTCCGGTCGGCTGGAGATGCTCGA
>JALTNO010000122.1:1035-1512 GCA_027000645.1 Paracoccaceae bacterium
ATCCACCAGCCGCTGCCGCTCGACGCCCGCCCGCTGGTGCTCGATCCGCCAATGATCCCGGCGCCCGCCGCCACTACCAAACCCGATCCCTCAAACTGAAAGGACCAATGCCATGTCTGGCCTGTGGAACGACTTCAACGACGCCCAATCCAATGCCAACCTCATCCCCAAGGGCACGCTTGCCAAGGTGCGGCTGACAATCCGCCCCGGCGGGTTCGACGACCCCTCGCAGGGCTGGACCGGGGGCTATGCCACCCGCGGCTCGACCGGTGCGGTGTATCTCAACGGCGAGTTCACCGTGCTTGAGGGCCCCTATGCCCGGCGCAAGATCTTCACGCTGATCGGGCTTTACAGCCCGAAGGGGCCGGACTGGGCCAATATGGGCCGCAGCCTGATCCGGGGCATGCTGAACTCGGCGCGGGGGATTTCCGACAAGGATCAGTCCCCGCAGGCGCAGGCAGCGCGGCGGATCGGCGG
>JALTNO010000123.1 GCA_027000645.1 Paracoccaceae bacterium
GGGGGCACTCCGCCGGCAGGTGTGGCTCGACATGGGCTACTTCCAGTGGACGCCCAACTTCTACATCATCTTCGTCGCGCCGCCGGGTATCGTCAGCAAGTCTACCACTATCAACATCGGCATGAACTTGCTGCGCGAGCTCGAGGACATTCACTTCGGCCCCGACGCGGTGACCTGGCAGGCCCTTGCGCGGGCGCTTGCCGAGTCCCGCCAAGCCTTCGAGGTCGAGCCGGAGGTGTTTCATGTGCAATCCGCGATCACGATAGCCTCGAGCGAGCTGGGCACCTTCTTCAACCCGCACGACCGCGAGATGGTAGACATGCTGGTGAGCCTGTGGGATGGGCAACCGGGCGTCTGGCGCAAGCTGACGAAAACGTCCGGCGAGGACCTGATCGAGAACCCCTGGATCAACCTGCTGGCCTGCACGACGCCGGCGTGGATCGCCGGCAACTTCCCGGAGTACCTCGTCGGCGGGGGCTTCACGTCCCGGTGCATCTGGGTATATGGGCAAGCCAAGCGCAAGCTGGTGGCATATCCGGGGCTGGCCGAGCCCGACTCCGCCCGCGAGGAGCTCCGCCGCAAGCTCGTCCACGACCTCGAGCAAATCGCCTCGATCCGGGGGCCGTATGAGCTCACCCCAGACGCGGTGGCCTTCGGCGAAGCCTGGTACGAGCACCACCACAACGAGGTGATCGCCAAGGCCAGCCCGGACGACAGGCGCGCTGGCTATTGGGCGCGAAAGCAAACACACCTGCACAAGCTGGCGATGGTGATCAGCGCGGCACGTCGCGGCGATCGCCGCATCATCGCGGAGGACCTCGAAACGGCGCTATCCTGGCTCGAGGGCGCGGAGGAGGACGCACTGGCCGCGTTCCGGCTGATCGGCATGGGCCCCAGCCAGCGCCTCATGCAGATGATAACGGACCTGGTGCAGCGGCGGAAGCGGGTGCCGCTAAGTCAGCTGGTGGACGTAATTCGGGCGAGCGGCGTCGATCCGCACGACGTGGAGGGCGTGATACGCCTGGGCTCGAACATGTCGCTCTGGCAAATGCGCCAGGTGGGCAACGAGATTTGCCTGGAAGCAGTAGGGGAGGGCTAAGCTATGTCGCGCAGAGGCCGACCGAAGATCCTCGAATTACTCGCCGAGGGCGAGGGGTTTTGCTGCCCTTGGGCCTTTTTGCAGTGCTGCAAGGGGTCACATCTGCAGGTCGCCTGGCACCTGGGGGTATTCCGGTCGACGGTGGCGCGCTGGCGCCGCGAGGCCGCGGAGGGCAAAATCTACTGCGAGATGCGCCCGGGCTGCTTCGCCCAGCTTCCCCCCGACCAGCGCTGCCCTAAGGTGTACGGACAGATTCCTCGTAGACCACTTCCCCCTGATGTTGCGCCCCGCCGGTCCCGCTGATCGGCGGGAGCCCCATCGCCTGCGCCTCCTCCGGGGTGAGCTCGCGGATTTGCACGCTGGGCTCAGGTTCGGGGTAGAGCCGCTCGAGCTCCTGCCGCAGGGGCACGCCGCTGCGGTTCGGCCCGCCGAACAGCTCGATCATGCGCTCGCTGCGGATGCGCTGGCGGATGCTCCGCACCAGCTGCATGGCGTTGATCGTGAAGGTCTTGTCCGGGACCTCGCGGTTCCACCGGCGGATCTCCTCCCGCGCCAGCCGTAGAGCCTTCTGATCCCCCTGCCGATATGCCCAGGCGAATTCCGCCATGAGCATTCTCCGGCGCGTCTCGTAGAACATCGCCTGCTCCCAGATCCCCCAGCGCTTGCGCCGCTCGAGGCTATACCGCGCGGGCATAAATCCGAGGCTCTGCGCGATCAGCTCGGCATTGTGCCGGGGGTCCCAGGGGTTGAACTCGATGATCTGCTCGCCGCGGCGGCCCTGCGCCTCCCCCTCCTTGGCCCAGTGGTAGGCGCGCCACACACCCTGCATCGCCTTCGGCATGGCAAGGTCGAACCGCTGGAACTGGTCTGGGGTGGTCGACGCCAGGGCCTCGATGATCGCCAGCGGGATGTTCGCGGCTGCGCCGAGGCCCTGCTCCGCGGTGCCCAGGATGATGTCCTTGCCGCTGCGCCCGTAGGCGAGCATTCGCAGCTCGCGGGGGCCAGCCGGCAGAATCCTGCCCATCGAGAGGCTGCCGCTGATATCTACATTGGGTACGGGCACCCCGGCGAACTCCAGGGCGTGCAGTGGGCCAAGGCCATACTTGCTGCTCCAGCCGCGAAGCAGCAGCTCCGTCAGCTCCGTGTCCTCTGTGAGCTCGACGAGCGCCCGGCGAATCTCCGTGCGCAGGTGCGTCAGGGGCTTGGGGTCGAGCCCCGCGAGGCGGCGCAGCTGCGGCCACTGCGTGAGCGCCGCATCGAGCAGGTCGATCATGTCCTCCACGCCGGGCAGCCCGAACAGCCCGCCAGCTGCGAGGACCATCAGCCAGCCGCGCAGCTTCGCCGGGTCGCGGAACAGGAAGTATAGTGTGTTCTGCAGCCACGAGTAGAACAAAAACACCACGCCCTTACGGCCGCGGAAGAGCTCCGGCCGGTTCCACTGGGCGTACTCGTACTGCGTTTGCTCGATAGCCTCCCGCATGGCGCGGATGACCTGCTGGCGCTCGGACTCCGTAAGCTCCTCCCAGCGGCGGCCAAGGCGGCGCATCTCCAGCCGCCAGGTCGCGATCGCCGTGACGCGGCGGTTGAGCTTCTCCGCCATCTGGAAGGGCCAGGCGCCCCAGCGCGCTACCATGCGCAGGTAATATCCTGCGTTGCGCCCTGCGCCGGGCCGGGCGAGCAGCCGCTCCATGATGCTGCTGTGCGTCGCGGCGGCGAGCTCCGTTGCGAGGCTTTCGTCCAGAATGCCTGTTTCGTACAGCGTGCGCAGGGCTTCCTGCAGGCCCGGCTCGAGCAGACCACGCCGCTGGAACGATTGCACGGCGTCGCGCATTGCGCCGTGCAGGACGCGCTCTACGCCGCTGAGCGGCACGTCCACGCCGTAGGCTTTCGCCATCGCGGCCATGCCCGGCAGGTTGCCGTACCTCTTCGTCAAATACGGTAGCGTCAGCATGATCGGCTGGGTGAGGTTCACCCAGGCCGACTTGACGTTATACCCCAGGTACCACAAAAAGCCCGCGGCGCGGATGTTTGCCCACTCACTCGGCGGGTCCATGATGTACTCGTAGTGCCGCTGCACCCAATCCGCGATCTCCGCGCGCTTGTTCCAGATCCCGCCGGACATGCGCAGCTTGGCGACGCTCCGCCGGAGGTCCCGCAGCGTATCGCGCATCGGCCCACTGTAGCGCATACGCGCAAGGCTGTTCGCCGCCTTCATCATGTAGGCAGCGTATACGCGCATACCGTCGGTGCTGAAGCCCGGCGTGCCCTTGCGCTCCATAAGGTGCCGGAGCCAGCTGTGTGCGGGCGACAGCGACACGATGATGTCGCTCAGCAGCTCTTGCTGCTCCGGTGTGAGCATGAGCCGCTCGCGGATCATCTGCACCAGGTTCGGCGGGAGGCCCACCAACGGCGCATCGGTTTGCTCTTCGAGCTTCGCGCCGCTCACGCGCCAGGACTCCCCGGCATACTTGCGCCGAAGCTCCTCGTAGCGCTTCCGCTGCTGGCGCTTCGTCTCAAAGGTCTCAAAGTACACCACATCGCCGATGCCGTATTCCTTGCCGTCGATGCGGCGCTTGCGCATCGTGCGCACCTCGACGTAGTAGTTGCCGAAGCGCGTCAGCGGGAAGTAATTGCGGTTGCGCAGCCGGGCGAACTGCTTTTCCAGCTCCTTGGCGCGGACCTCGAACAGCACGGGGTTGTCCGGCAAGTACTCCCGCTGCAGGTCCTCCAGCATGATGCTCTGCAGCTCGTCCAGTATGTGCCGCATGTCCCGGTCCACCCTGGCCCACAGCCGCAGGTCGCGCTTGTCGAGGCCTGTGCGCTGCGCGAGGTCAAGCAGCTCCCCCGCGTTCAGCCGGCGCTCCAGCCGGTCGGACTCCAGCGTCACCGCCAGCATGAACCTGTGCAGGGCCTCGAGGCGTTTCGGGCTGAGCCGGTGCCAGGCGCGGAGGGTGTCGTCCGCTCGGGCCATGATCCGGGCCTTGTACGTCCACCAGCCGCGAACGAGCTCTACATATTCCTGCAGCGGGCCGATGTGGGGGTTTTCCCTGGCGAGCTGCAACAGCGTCACCACATTGCCCAGGAACCGATTGTATCGGTCAAGCTGCTGGCCTACGGGCTCGCCCTGCGACTTGCCGAGCAGGCGGCGCCACAGCCGGGGATCGAACAGCGGCAGGCCGGAGTAGAACACAGGCTCGATCCCAAGGCTCTTGCGGCCATACGGTGGGATATTCACCCGCACATACCGCGACAGAATCCCCAGGTCGTTGTATCCGTCGTAAAACTGCTCTGACTCCTCCTGCATCTGCTGCCAAAGCTTGTAGTACCGGCGGAAGTTGGTCTCCGCTGCTCGCATGGCCGCGAGGTCGGCCTCGACGATGCTGTCGGATTGACTACGCAGAAACTCCGGGTCCGCCATAGCCAGGAATTCCGTCATCAGCACCTCGAGGTAATCGTCGCGCTGGTTGGTGGGAGCCTGCTCCACCACGCGGCGCATGTCCGCGCGAATTGCCTTGAGGCTGTTTTTGTTGGGCGGGCGGCGCAGGTGCTCGGCCAGCACCCGCGCGAAGGCCATTTGCGCCTGGGTTTTGGTGTCGGGGGCTTCAGCCTCGATGCGCGCTGTATTAAGCTGCAGGGGCACATTTACAGCGCCCTCGCGCGCTGCAATGGCGAGAGGATGCTCAATGGCAATTCGGTGCAGGCCGTCTTCGCGGGCGGCCTGCGCAATCATCCGCAGCATCCACTTGTACAGGCCCTTGTAGCCCTTGTAGGGCTCGATGGCGCGCTCTACGCGGCCCTTGGGGGTGCTGGCAGGCGGCTCAGCCCTACCCTGCAGCAGATCCGACTGCAGTTCGTAGACGAACAAGGTGCCACGCTGGCGAACAACGCGAGCCCAGCCGAGCGCCCCAGGCACGTCAACCTCGAAGTGTTCGGGTAGGCCTGCCTTATACTCACTAGGCATGCGGCTCTCGGCCTCGAGGCTATACTTAATTGCGTTGGCCAGCGAGTCCATGCCGCTCAAGTCAGGCCTAACCTGCAGGGTGTCGGCTAGTGCCTGCTTGATGGCATCAACATCCGTAGAGGCACGGATGTTGTACCTCGTCAGCCATGTATCATACTCCATCGGCGACGGGGCTATTCTGCGCTTGAAAACGTCGAACAAGCTGCTCGGCACCCGCCGGTAGCTCTCCCAAGCCTTTTTGGTCTTCAGCAAAGCATCAGAGAGATCCCGAACCACCTCCAAGTCTGTTTTGGGCTCTATCGGAACGCTCCACGCCTCGTTCGGTACGAACCGCCAAACCTCAATACCTGGCTCTGCGCCAAGTCCATGGTCCACAAACGTATTCCTAACAAGCGGAGGGGCGAGCTCACTGTATTTCTGCACGCCGTAGTTGACGTGCAAAAGCGTCACGGCGTCGCGAATATTGCGCCCGGTGAGCTCCCGGCCCTTCGCGGCTAGGCGCCGAGCGGCGAGCACCGCGAGCTGCTGCTCCGGCCGGGGCAGCTGCAGCTTCGCAACGCGCTCCGCGACCTGCTCGGGATTGTCGAACCGCTCGTTGGGGTGCAGGCGATCGACGATCTGCAGCTTGATTGGGGGTACGAAGTCCGGCCCGCGATCCTGCACCAGCAACAGCTGCCGGCCCTCGGCCGGGGGCTGCAGCTGCGTGTCCTCCGGCGAGGTCACATCGAGCCGGCGCTGTGTGTCCTCGACGCTCATCAGCCCCGGAATGATGCTGGTGCGCGGGGGCTCGTTGAGGACCTCAACCCGCTCGGGCTTGCCGGACTCGTCGAGTCGCACGCGCACGCGGCGGCCAAGCGCGACCTCCAGCAGCGCCGTGGCGATCGTGCCGGAGCCAAAACCCACCGCCGCGCCCTCGAGTACGCCCTCGAGCGGCTCGCGGTCAGGATCGTAGCCCACCCAGTCCCGCGCCGTCGTGTTCAGCGCCCACTGCTGGAACGCCTCCTGCAGGCCCTCGGCGGTGCCGGTGCCGATGATGCTCCGGAGCAACTTCGCCCGTAGGGGCTTCGGGGTGCTGCGGCGAATCGCGCGCCAGGCCGCGCCCAGCGGCACGATCTCGCTCGTGCCCACTGCCAGCCCGATGTTTGCAGCCCTCGCAACGTCTTCCGGCTTCGCGCCGCTGCGCCGGGCGTCCTCGGCGAACTCCAGCATCGAGGCACCGAAGGCCCCGGCGGCGGCCAGGCCCGCGCCGACCGCCGCACCTGCCGGCCCCGCGACCAGGGCGCCGATTGCCGGCAGGCTTGCCTGCGCGCCGAACTGCACCACTCCCCCCGCGATGGCCTCGCCGAGGTTGTCCTTGGGCGGGATTTGCTCCAGAATCGTCCTCGCCGCCTGCATCCCGCCGGTCTGCTCCAGCGGCTTGCGGGGGTCGCCAAAGCCCTGCAGACCCGCGCGCCGAAGGGC
>JALTNO010000124.1:0-20612 GCA_027000645.1 Paracoccaceae bacterium
AATAGAGCTCGGAATGGATTTCGCGCAGGGCGATTTCCTCGGCGACCTTGTAGGTGGTGCCCGGCTTGCAGCGGATCTGGACGAAAACGCAGGTGGTCATTGGGTTTGCCTTCGGTTCGGTCTTTGCAGCCCAAGCTGGCATGCCGCGCAGGCGGGCGCAATCCCCGGCCTTGGCGGGGCGGGAGGAAGAGTGGCATGGCCGAGCCGACGGGAAACGGGTTTTCCCGGCGCGGGCTTGCGTCTATAAGCGTCGCGATCATCAGGGGATGCAGAGATGCGCAGCGCCACGATCAGCCGCAGAACGGCAGAGACCGAGATTTCCGTGACCGTCAATCTCGACGGGACCGGGCGCTATGACAACAGCACCGGCATCGGGTTCTTCGATCACATGCTGGACCAGCTTTCGCGGCATTCGCTGATCGACATGAAGATCCGCGCCGAGGGCGATCTGCATATCGACGACCACCACACGGTCGAGGATACCGGCATTGCCCTGGGCCAGGCGCTGGCGCAGGCGCTGGGGGACAAGACCGGCATCCGCCGCTATGGCGCCTGCCTGCTGCCGATGGACGATGCCCTGGTGCGGGCGGCGCTGGATCTTTCGGGGCGGCCCTATCTGGTGTGGAACCTTGACCTGCCGGCCCCGAAGATCGGCAGTTTCGACACCGAGCTGGTGCGCGAGTTCTTCACCGCCCTCGCCACTCATGGCGGCATCACCCTGCATGTGGATGCCCTGCACGGCTTCAACAGCCATCACCTGGCCGAGGCCGCCTTCAAGGCCGTGGCCCGCGCCCTGCGCGAGGCGGTCGAGACGGACCCGCGCAAGGCGGATGCGGTGCCCTCGACCAAGGGTGCGCTGTGACCCCATGCTGACGGCAATCATCGATTACGAAAGCGGCAACCTGCATTCCGCCGAGAAGGCGTTTCAGCGCATGGCGCGCGAGGTGGGCGCAGGAACCGTGGTGGTGACCTCGGATGCCGACGTGGTCGCGCGCGCCGACCGGATCGTGCTGCCCGGCGACGGTGCCTTTCCTGCCTGTGCAGCAGCGCTGCGCGGCCAGTCCGGCCTGCATGACGCGCTGCGCGAGGCGATCGAACTTCGCGGGCGCCCGTTTCTGGGCATCTGTGTGGGAATGCAGCTCATGGCAACATGGGGACGCGAATACGAGGACACGCCGGGGCTGGGCTGGATCGGCGGCGAAGTGGTCAGGATCGTCCCTTCGGATCCTTCGCTCAAGGTCCCGCACATGGGCTGGAACGACCTGGTGATCGACCATGACCATCCGGTGTTCGACGGGATTCGGACCGGCGATCACGTCTATTTCGTGCATTCCTACCACTTCCGGGTCGAGGATCCCGCCCACCGGCTGGCGCATGTGGATTACGGCGGTGACGTCACCGCCGTGATCGGCCGCGACACCATGCTGGGAATGCAGTTCCACCCGGAGAAAAGCCAGAAGGTGGGCCTTCGCCTGATCGGCAATTTCCTGCGCTGGCGGCCCTGAGCACCACGCGAGTCCCCCCTTGCCCTCGCGCGCCGGCCTGCGGGCGGCAAAGTCCGCCTACTGCCGCGTCCAGTTGCCGCCATTGCGGCAGATCAGCCCGCCCAGCACGCAGCCGGACACCGCCAGCTTGTCACCCTGAAGCTGCATCTTCGACGCATAGACCTTGTCGCGATCCGGCGCCCAGATCTTTCCGCCGCCATAGGCGCCGTCACCTTCGTTGACCATGTCCCAGACGATCTTCTTGCCGATATTGTCCGATTCCTTTTCCGCCCCGCTGGCGTCAAAAGCCTTCACCAGCGTGCCGCAGATCTTTTCACCGCAGGCCTCGATCCGTATCAGCCCGGAATCGCCATTGTCATCCGGCTCCGTCCGCCAGTTTCCGAAAACCGGATCGGCCATCGCGGCACCGGCCACTCCCATTCCCAGAACCAGGCCGAGAAGGATTTTCCGCATTGTCTTGCCTCCCTGTCATGCGTGCAGATTGGCGCAGGCCGGGCCGGTCTGGCAAGCCCGGCAGGGGCACGCGTTGCAATTCCGCCGCGTCCTGTGCAAGAAACCGCCCGAACCTCACCGGAAAGGCTGCCCCATGATCCTCTACCCCGCCATCGACCTGAAGGACGGCCAGGCCGTGCGCCTGCTGCGCGGCGAAATGGACAAGGCCACCGTCTTCAACGACGACCCCGCCGCCCAGGCCCGTGCCTTCGCAAAGGCGGGGGCCGAATGGCTGCACCTGGTCGATCTCAACGGGGCATTCGCCGGCCGGCCGGTCAATGCGGCGGCGGTCGAGGCGATCCTTGCCGCGGTGAACATCCCCGCCCAGCTTGGCGGCGGCATCCGCGACATGGCAACCATCGAAGCCTGGCTGGAAAAGGGGCTTGCCCGGGTGATCCTCGGCACCGTGGCGGTGGAAAACCCCGGCCTCGTGCGCGAGGCCGCCCGCGCCTTCCCCGGCCGGGTGGCGGTCGGCATCGACGCCCGCGCCGGCCGCGTCGCCACCCGCGGCTGGGCCGAGGAAACCGACACCGATGCCACCGAGCTTGCCCGCTCCTTCGAAGACGTGGGCGTTGCCGCCATCATCTATACCGACATCCAGCGTGACGGCGCCATGCAGGGCCCGAATGTCGAGGCCACCGCGGCACTGGCCCGCGCCGTCTCCATCCCGGTGATCGCATCGGGCGGCGTGTCCTCGCTGGCCGACCTGATCGCCCTGCGCGACACCGGCATCATCGCCGGAGCGATCTCGGGCCGAGCCCTCTACGACGGCGCACTCGACCTCAACGAAGCCCTCGCTGCCCTGCAAGGCTGACCCCCCCGGATCTTTTTCTGGCAGGAAATATCCCGGGGGTGAATTGCTCCGGTACGGGGCAAGAGGGGGCAGCGCCCCCACCCGCGCTTGACAGCCCGGCCCGCCGGCCGGACAGTCCCGCCATGACCCGCCCGCCACGCAATACCCTGCGCGAGATCGAGGAACTGCCCGACCTGGGCATCCGGCTGTCCGACGGCACGCGCCTTTCGGCACGGGTCTGGCGGCCGGTGGACGCAGGCCGCGATCCGGTGCCGGCGATCCTCGAATACCTCCCCTACCGCAAGCGCGACGGCACCGCCGAGCGGGACGCGCTGACCCACCCCTGGTTCGCCCGCCGCGGCTATGCCTGCATCCGCGTGGACATGCGCGGCAACGGCGACAGCGAGGGGCTGATGACGGACGAATACACCCCGCAGGAACTGGCCGACGCGGTCGAGGTGATCTACTGGCTGGCGGCGCAGGAGTGGTGCTCGGGCACGGTGGGAATGATGGGGATCAGCTGGGGCGGGTTCAACGCCCTGCAGGTGGCGGCAATGGCCCCCGAACCTCTCAAGGCCATCATCACGCTGTGCTCGACCGTGGACCGCTACGGCGACGACATCCACTACAAGGGCGGCTGCCTGCTGAACGAGAATCTCGGATGGGGCGCGACCATGTGGGCCTATTCCTCGCGCGCCCCCGACCCGGCCCTGCGCGACGACTGGCGCGAGATGTGGCTGCAGCGGCTGAAGGCCGAGCCCTTCCTGCCCTCGATCTGGCTGCGCCACCAGCGCCGCGACGCCTACTGGCGGCACGGATCGGTGTGCGAGGATTACACCACGATCCGGGCGAGGGTCCTGGCCGTGGGCGGCTGGGCGGATTCCTACCGCAACGCGGTGCCCCGGATCGTCGAGAACATCCCCGGCGCCAAGGGGATCGTCGGTCCATGGGTCCACAAATACCCCCATTTCGCGGTGCCCGAACCGCGCATCGGCTTTCTGCAGGAGGCGTTGCGATGGTGGGACCGCTGGCTGAAGGGCCTGGACACGGGGGTCGAGAACGACCCTGACTATCGCGTCTGGCTCATGGACGGGGTACGCCCGGCCACCTGGTATGCCGAACGCTCCGGCCGCTGGATCGCCGAGGCGGAGGGCGCAACCTCCCATCTGCCCCGGCGGACCCTGCACCTGACCGGTACGGGCCTGTCCGCCAGGCCCGGCCCGCTTGCCGTGCGGGTCCGCTCGCCACATCACTGCGGGATGGCGGCGGGCGAGTTCTGCCCGATCTGGCTGGGTCCCGACATGCCCGGCGACCAGCGCGTGGATGACGCGTTCTCGGCCTGTTTCGACAGCGCGCCGCTGCCCGAGGCCACCGACATCGTCGGCGCGCCGCGGCTTCGGCTGCGGCTGTCCTCGGACCGCCCCGCCGCGCAGGTGGCGGTCCGGTTGAACCATGTCCACCCCGACGGCGCCTCGACCCGGATCACGTGGGGCGTTCTGAACCTGACCCATCGCAACGGCCACGCCGCCCCCGAACCGCTGGAGCCGGGGCGGGAACATGACGTGACCATACCGCTCGACCATATCGCCTGGCGGGTACCGAAGGGGCACCGGCTGCGGGTCGCGATCTCGTCCGCCTACTGGCCCATTCTGTGGCCCTCGCCCGAGACGGCGGAACTGACCTTGCGGGGCGGCGTTCTGGACCTGCCCGTGCGCGAGGCCGCGCAGGGGCCGGAATGGACATTCCCGCCGCCCGACATGGCCAGGCCGCAGAACGTGCGCAGGCTGCGCGAAGGCCGCAACAGTCGCAAGGTGGAAACCAACCTGACCACCGGCCGGGTGCACCTGGTCATCGAAGACGATTTCGGCATGGTCGAGGACTGCGAACACGGCGGCCGGGCCGGGTCGATCGCACGGGAAAGGTGGACGATCCATCCCGACGACCCCCTCTCGGCGCGGGGTGCCTGTCACTGGACCGAGGAAACCGGGCGGGGCGGGCTGCGACTGCGTACCGAGACACGCTGCGAGATGTGGTCCGACCGAACGCATTTCCACCTGAAGGCACGGCTGGAAGCGTATGAGAACGATCGCCCGGCATACGAACGCGAGGTCGAGGATTCGATCCCCCGGGACGGGATCTGACCGCCCGCGCGCTCAGCCCCGGGGCCAGAGCCCCTGTCCCAGCGCCTCTATGGCGACCTCGATCCGCCCGAAACTCTCGCGGGCGCGGGTCACGCTGCCGCGGGCACGCAGATACCCGTGCACCAACCCCTTTTCCTCGACGCAGCGCGCCCGCACGCCCGCCTCGCGGAGCCGCCGGCAATATTCGTGCCCGTCATCGCGCAACGGATCGCATTCGGCGACGAAAACCACCGTGGGCGGCAGGCCGGAAAAATCGCGCGCCTGCAGGGGCGCCCAGGTCGGGTCGTCCGTCGGCTCCTGCCCCGCAAGGCGGATATCGCGGTAGAAGATCACGTCGTCGCGGCTCAGCATCGGCGCCTGCGCATGTTCGATGAACGACCCCCCGCTGATGTCTCCGCCAAGCCCGGGGTAGATCAGCACCTGCCCCAGAATGCCCTCCACCTGCCCGCGCCAATGATGCGCCACCGCCGCGGCCAGGGTTCCGCCGGCGCTGTCCCCGGCAAGCACCAGCCCGCCCCCGTATTGCCGCGCGGCCCAGAGCGTCGCGGTCCGGCAATCGTCGAAGGCGGCCGGGTGGGGATGTTCCGGGGCAAGGCGATAATCGACCGACACCACGCGAAAACCGGTGCGGGCGCAGATCTCGGCGCAGATGTCATCATGGCTGTCCAGCCCGCCGAGGACGAAACCGCCGCCGTGGAAATACATGACCGTGCGGCTCGGCAGGCCGGCCTCGTAGATACGGACGGGCACGCCCCGGGCGCTGTCGTCGCGCACCTTCACCCCCTCGGGGCGGCCGCGGCCGAAGGCCCGGCACATGCGGTCATAGGCGCGGCGCTGCCCGGCCACGGTCAGATCGGCGGCACCCGGCGGGCAGAAGGATTCCGTCCGGCGGATGAAATCCCGGGTTTCCTCGTCGAGCAACCGCGCGTAATCGGCCATCACTCCGCGGACTGCTGCGCCCATTCCCAGGGCCGGGTGAACGCCCCCAGAACCTGCGCGACCTCGGCCTCGTCGGCACCGTTGCGCTGCAGCTGCGCCACCAGGCCGCGCTTGCGGTCGTCGATGACCGACACGACCCGCGCCGGCAGGCCGGCCTCTTCCAGCGCCGCATTGTAGACCCTCGCGATCGCCAGCTTGCGCAGGTCGGGCTTGAACACCTTGCCGACGGCGGTCTTGGGCAGCTCGTCGAGAATCTCCACATGCTTGGGCCGGGCGGCGCGTTCATGCACGTGAACGCGGCAATGCTCCATCAGCTCCTCGGGCGTGACCGAGGCGCCCTCGACCAGTTCCACATAGGCGCAGGGCACCTCGCCGGCATGGGCGTCGGGCTGGCCCACGGCGCCGGCAAAGGCGACGGCCTCGTGGCCCAGAAGGGCCTCCTCGATCTCGGCCGGGTCGATGTTGTGGCCACCGCGGATGATCAGGTCCTTCGCCCGCCCGGTGATCCAAAGATACCCGTCCTCGTCGATCCGACCCAGGTCTCCGGTGCGCAGATAGGTATCGAAATAGTAGAGATCGCGGTTCTTCTCTTCTTCGGTATAGGTGTGGCCGGGCCAGATGCCGGGGTTCGAGACGCAGATCTCGCCCACCTCGTCCACCGCGCATTCCTGCGGGCCGTCGGGCGTGGCCTTGACGATCTTCACATCCGTATAGGGGAACGGGATGCCCACCGAGCCGATCTTCTTCACCCCGTCCACAGGGTTGCAGGAGACAAGGCAGGTGGCCTCGGTCAGCCCGTAGCCTTCGATGATGTTGACCCCGGTGGCCTCCTCGAAGCGGCGGAACAGTTCCACCGGCAGCGGGGCCGAGCCGGAAAAGGCGGTCTTGACCGAGCTCACGTCGGCATCGACCGGACGCTGCATCAGCGCCGAGATGGCGGTAGGAACGGTGATGATGAAGCTGACCTTCCAGCGCTCGATCAGCTTCCAGAAATTGTCGAACACCCCCTCGCCGCGATAGCCCTGCGGGGTGGGGAACACCACATGCGCGCCGCTGGCCACCGCCGCCATCAGGATCACATGCACCGCGAAGACATGGAACAGCGGCAGCGGGCAGATGATCGTGTCCTTTTCGGTAAACAGCAACTTCTGCCCCAGCCAGCCGTTGTAGATCACCCCGGAATAGCGGTGCTGCGCCACCTTCGGCATCCCCGTCGTGCCGCCGGTGTGGAAATGGAACGCCACCCGGTCCCGCCCGCTGTCTTCGAAGGCCAGAGCCACGGGTTGCCTTGCCATCTCGCGGTCGAAACGCAGATAGTCGGCATGGGCCAGTTCTTCCTTGTTCGGCATCTTCGGCCGGATGAGGGGCACGATCCACGACTTGGGCGGCGTCAGATAGCGGTTGAGATCCACCTGCAGGATCGTCTCCACCCCGGGGGCGTGGCGCACCGCCTCGTTGACCTTCTGGGCCACGTCCGTCTTGGGAAACGGCGCCAGCGTCACCACCACCTTCGCCCCCGTCTCGCGCAGGATCGAGGCGATCTGCTCGGGCTCCAGCAACGGGTTGATCGGGTTGACGATCCCGGCGATCGCCCCGCCCAGCAGGGTGATGATGGCCTCGTTGCAGTTGGGCAGCACATAGGCCACCACGTCCTCTTCGCCGACACCCAGCGACCGGAACAGGTTGGCCGCCTGGCATGCCTTTTCCAGCAGCTGCCGCCATGTCAGCGTCTCGGCCTTGTCGCCGGGGCCGGACAGAAGCTGGAAGCTCACCGCGTTGCTGTCGGGAAACCGCTGCGCCGTCTGCGACAGCATCTGGTACAGCGTGACCGGCAGATCCCGCTCTTCCCACGCCGCCTCGGCCTCGATTGCCAACCGGTCTTCCATGCCCGCGAAAGTCATCCGCAATCCTCCCCGTCGCCCGTCAGGGACATCATGTTCAATGAATACCCCAAAATGGGCGCAAACGCCCGCCAGCGCAAGCGCAGCCCATCCCGAATGACCCTGCGGAACGGCAGGTGACGTTGCGCCAGCCCCCCTTCCTCTTGCCGGAAAATACTCCCGCCGGAGGCGCGCGCCGGCAAAGGCGCGCAAGGCACGAGGGATCCGGCCCGGAACGGGCCGCCGCACGGAAACCCGCCGGCTACTCCGCGGCCAGCCCGTCGGTGAACTGCAGCCGCGCCAGACGCGCGTAAAGCCCGCCGCCCGCCACCAGCTGGTCATGGGAGCCCATGTCCACGATCCGGCCCTGCTCCATCACCACGATTCGGTCGGCCTTCTTCACCGTGGCCAGCCGGTGCGCAACGATCAGCGTGGTCCGCCCGGCGCTCAACGCGTCCACCGCCTGCTGCACGGCAAGCTCGCTCTCGGCGTCAAGGGCACTGGTCGCCTCGTCTAGCAGCAGCACCGGCGCATCGCGCAGAATCGCCCGGGCAATGGCGATGCGCTGCTTCTGCCCGCCCGAAAGCATCACGCCGCGTTCGCCCACGAAACTGTCATAGCCCTCCGGCAACGCGCTGATGAACTCATGCGCCGCGGCCGCACGGGCGGCGGCCTCGACCTCGGCATCGGTCGCATCGGGGCGGCCGAAACGGATGTTTTCGCGCGCCGAGGCGCCGAAAATCACCGGATCCTGCGGCACCAGGGCGATTTCGCGCCGGAAATCTGCGCGCGCCAGCTCGGTCAGAGCGACCCCGTCCAGCAGCACCTGCCCCCGGTCGGGATCATAGAACCGCTGGATCAGCTGGATGATCGTGGTCTTGCCCGCCCCCGAAGGTCCCACGAAGGCCACTGTCTCGCCCGGAGAAACCTTCAGCGACACGCCATCCAGCGCAGCCACCTCGGGCCGGGACGGATAACGGAAGGTCACGTCGCGAAACTCGATCTCGCCGCGCACCGGCCGCGGCAGGGCACGCGGCGCAGGAGGGTCCCTGACCTCGTCCTCGGCGGTCAGCAGCTCCACCAGCCGCTCGGTCGCCCCGGCGGCGCGCTGCAACTCGCCCCAGATCTCGGACAGCGCCGCCACCGACCCGGCCATGATCACCGAATAGATCACGAACTGCACCAGCGCGCCTTCGGTCATGATCCCGGCACGCACGTCCCGCGCGCCCATCCACAGCACGCCGACGATGCCGGTAAAGACCAGGAAGATCACGATCACTGTCAACAGCGCGCGCACCATGATGCGCCGCTGCGAAACCTGGTAGGAGGTCTCGGTCATGCGGGCGAACTCGGCCCGGCTGGCATCCTCGTGGGTAAAGGCCTGCACCGTCTGCACCGCGCCCAGAGCCTCCGAGGCATTGCCCGACGAGGCCGCAATCCAGTCCTGGTTCTCGCGGCTGACCGCCCGCAACCGCCGCCCCAGCAGCAGGATCGGCACCACCACCACCGGCACGATCAGCAGCACCATTGCCGTCAGCTTCGGCGAGGTCAGCAGCATCAGCGTCAACCCGCCCACGAACAGCAGCAGGTTGCGCAGCGCAACCGAAGCCGACGAGCCCAGGACCGACTGGATCAGCGTGGTGTCGGTGGTGATCCGGCTCAGCACTTCGCCGGTCATGATCTTTTCGTAGAATGCCGGGCTCATCCCGATCACGCGGTCGAAAACCGCCTTGCGGATATCGGCCACGACCCGTTCGCCCAGTTTCGTGACCAGCGCATAGCGCAGACCGGTGCCGATCGCCAGAACCCCGGCGATGGCCAGTGCGGCAAGGAAATACTGATCCAGAAGATCGTTGTCCTCGACGCGGAAATTGTCCACGACCCGGCGCACCGCCAGCGGCAGACTCAGCGAAGTCATCGCGGTCAGCACCAGCGCCGCCCCGGCCCCCGCCATCAGCCCCTTGTAGGGGCGCAGAAACGGCCACAGGGCGCGCAACCCTCCGATCCGCTTCGAAACCTCGCGTTCCTCGGTGCCCCCGGAAACGGGCGCCGCGGTCTTCGATCGCGCCATTGCCTAACTCCGCTGTCATCGCTCGCCCGGCCGCGGGTCCACCTCGACATCCGCCGCCTTGCCTGGCCGCTTCATGGCGGCCGGCGCGGCCGGGGTCAAGCGGTCAAAGCCCCGCAGCCACCGCACATGCGCGTGAAACCCGCCCCCGCCGCGGCCTTTCCGGCAGCCGGAAAACGGTTTCCTTTCCGCATGTTGCAAACTGGAGCGGGTAGACGGAATCGAACCGACATCACCTGCTTGGAAGGCAGGGGCTTTACCATTAAGCTATACCCGCTCGGGCGCCTTCGCTGCATATTTTACCTGCCTTTGGCCGTCAAGCGGGAAACCCCGCCCCTTTCGCGCCCCTTCATCTCGCCGCAAATACTCCGGGGGAGTCGCGGCCTGCCGCGACGGGGGCAGAGCCCCCGCACCGGCCCCCTCAGTTGCAACGCATGTGGCGGCTGCCCTGGCAGGCAAGGCTGCGAATGCTCCATGTGCTCTTCAGATAAGCGATGATGGAATCGATCTGCTGGTCGGTGAGCTTCTCCTTCCACGCGATCATGCGTTCGTTGCGCGGAGAGCCCTCGCGGATCGTCGCCCGCATCCCGGCATCCGAATGGTGCCAGGCATGCATGTCGTTGTTCAGCGCAGGCGCCTTGAATCCGAACTCGTCCTGCGCGGTAGGATTGTCGGGGCTTTCGCCGATGCCGCCGACCCCATGGCAGGTCTGGCAGGTTTCGGCATAAAGCGCCTTGCCCGCGGCGATGCGTTCGGGCGTGGCCAGGTCGCTGCCCTCGAAACTGATCCAGCTGGCACCGCCATCCCGGCCGAGCAGAATCGCGCCGGTATCCGCCACGCCGTAGATCGTGCCACCGGGGGCCTCGACCATCGCCCGCAGGTAGCGGTCCTCGAACCCGGTGGCAACGGTTGTCCACTCCGACCCGGCCTCGTCCGCGACCATGAAACCGGTGCCGTAAACGAAGGCACCGACACGACCACCCGACAGGCTGGCCACTGCCGTCACCGGGTTCTGCGTGACCGGAACCTCGGCCCAGCTCCGGCCGCCATCGTCGCTGATCCGCAGGCCGGTCATGGTGCCGGCATAGATCCGCTCGGCCCGCGTGCCCGACATCGCCACCGCCAGCGTATCCTTCGGGGTCTGCCCCGCGCGCGCCCACGTGGTGCCGCCGTCAGAACTCAGCATGATCTCCTCGGCCAGTCCCGCAACCCGGTCGGGATCGGCCCGGCTCACCGAAAGAGAGGTCACCGCCACGCCGTCCCTGCCTCCCGTCCCGGGCAGGACCGTCCAGCTTCGGCCACCATCCTCCGAACGCAGGATGCCCCCCGGCTCGCCGTTCTCGACGAAACCGCTCAGCAGCAACCGGCCGGCATCTCCGCCCGGCACCGGGGCCAGTCCGACCACGGCCATGGAGACCTGCGGCAGAACCTCGGCAAAGCCATCGGGGGCCGCCCTCAGCAACCCGTATTCGGTGGCCAGCAGCACCCGCCCCGGCGCGGTCGGGTCAGGCGCCACGCCGAAGACCGATTGCAGCGCATCGATCGGGCCGCGCCGCGACTGCTGCGCCGAAACCGGCTCAAGGGTCGTCAGAACCGACAGGGCGGCAAGCGCGGCGGTCGGGATCAGTTTGCGGATCATGTTCTTCCTTTCCAACGGGCGGGCCCGGCCGGCCCGCCATGCCCAGATGGTCGCGCAGCTGCAGCCGGGGCGGCAGATGCCGGACCTGTTCAAGATATCACGCAGGGTCTGGCCGCGTCCGAACCCCCTCTGCCCCCGCGCATGTCTTCGGGGGCAGGTTAGGAGTTCCGGCGCGGGCAAGGTCAAGAGGACTCCGGGACGCACCGGAAAGTTTGCGCCTCATGTCGGGTCAAGCCTCAGCCGATCGTGACCACCGTATCCTCGGTGAACTCGTAAGGCGGCAGATCGAGGTTGCGGGGCGCCGGCCCCTTCCTGATCCGTCCGGCGGTGTCGTAATGCGATCCGTGACAGGGGCAGAACCAGCCGCCCCAGTCGCCGCGAGGGTCGCTTTCCTCCTGGCCCAGCGGGATGCAGCCCAGATGCGTACAGACCCCGATGACCACCAGCCATTCGGGGCGTTGCGCACGTTCGGCATCGGTGGCCGGGTCGATCAGATCCGGGTTGTTGTCATCGGCACGCGCCATCTCGATCCGCTCGGGCGGGCGGTGGTCGATGAACACGGGCTTGCCGTGCCACTTCACCATGATCCGGGTGCCCAGCGGCACATCCGCCAGATCGACCCGAACCGAAGAAAGCGCGGTCACGTCAGCCGATGGATTCATGCTGTCGATCAGCGGCCAGACGGCAGCGCCCGTCACCACGGCCCCGGTCGCCGCCGTGGCGTAGTAGAGAAAATCGCGTCTGTCGGTGCCGGTGTTTTCCGCATCTTTCGAAACGGTGTCCGAATGTTGCATGTTACACCTCCTCGTCATTTGTCTGCGGCGACCTGCTGGCCAGGTCGCCCAGGAACGGATGATCGGGCCGGCATTCGCCGTCGCAGCGCCGGATCAGCTCCAGCAGCGCCTCCCGAAGCGATTCGCAGTGCCGCCGCTTTTCCTCCATGCGGTCCAGATGCGCGATGGCCAGCCGGCGAACATCCCGGCTGGAGCGGCCTTCGTCCTCGTAGAGCGACAGCAGCGTGCGGCAATCCTCGACCGAAAACCCGACCGAGCGCGCCCGCGCCAGAAAGATCAGCTTGCGGCAATCGTCGGTTCGGAACTTCCGGTAACCGTTGTTCGAGCGATCCGGCCTGATCAATCCGACATCCTCGTAGTAGCGGATCGTCTTGCAGGGTAATCCGGACGCTGCGGCCACCTGGCTGATATTCATGCCGACCTCCATGTTCTTGCCCGAGGCGACGTTTTCAAGGCGTCTTCAGCCTCGCTCTTCGAATCATGCGGGATACAGCAGGGGGAAGGTCAACAGGGAAAGCGCATTCCCGCCCGCGGTTCCGCGCCCGGATCGAAGCCGGGGGCGGATTTTCCTTGACCTTCCGGTGGGGGGAGCCCCTACCCACGGGGTCGGGCGCCGCATGGGTGCGGCAGGCACAAGAAGGAAACGAATGGATGAACTGGCTTGCGGAGAACTGGATTCTGGTTCTGCTTGGCGGCGGAATGGTTGCAATGCACCTTTTCGGCCACGGTCATGGCGGCAAGAGCGGCAAGGGCGGATGCTGCGGGCCGAACTGCAGCGGAAAGGATGACGAAGCCCGGCCGGCCGACGAGGTTGCCGAGGCGGAAGATATCCGCCGCCCGTCCTGACGGCGCCGGTGCCGATCCCGCAACAACTCCTGCGAAACGACGGTCCGGCAACCACGGGCCTGCGGGCGTGATCCCCACCAAGGGATCACGCCCGGCCCGTTCCTACCCCCCCTGTTCGGAGAGGGCCTTTTCGATGATACGGCGCCGCGGATCGTCCTGCGCCAGATCTGCGGCCAGCCCTTCGGCCTTGCGATAGGCCTCGACGGATTTTTCCGTCTCGCCCAGAACCCGGTAGGCGTTGCCCAGCTTGAGCCAGCCGTCCAGGTCGTCGGGCTGTTCGGCCAGGCGCGTGGCCAGGCGGTCCACCATCGAGCGGATGAAGGCCTGGCGCTCTTCCTCGCTCATCTGCCCGGCGGCGGCGACATCTCCGGCCGACGGCCCCGGCGCGGCCTGCGGGACCGAAACCGGCTCGGCCCCGATCCGGCTGGCCAGCGCGTTGGCACGACCGGCCACCGGATCCATCCAGGGCACGTAGACCGCCTCCTGCTCGACCCGCTCCTTGAGCATGGTATAGGCCTTTTCCAGTTCGCCCGACTGCTCGTATGCCATCGCCTTGTAATAGATCGCGGCCACGTTATCGGGCTGCATCTTCAGTGCCATGTCCAGCGCCGCCTCGGCCTTGGGCGACACGATGCCGTCATCGACGCGGATCAGGATTTCCGCGTAATAGGCATAGATCTCGGGCCCGATGGCGTCGCCGCCCCGCTGGATCAGGGTGGAGATCGCCCAGGCGGCCTCTTCCGGCTGGCCGGTTTCCATGTAGGTCCGCGCCAGCATCACCCAGCCTTCCTGGCGCAGCTCGCTGTCGGAAAGAAGCCTCTCGCGCAGCCGCGCGATCAGAACCTGAAGCTCCTGGGCGCGGGTGCGCTCTTCCTCGCGGTCGGCAAAGCGGAGCGAGGGCAGATCGGGATGGCCGAGCCGATAGTAGATCCCGCCGCCGATCGCCGGCACCGCAAGCGCCGCGACGAGGATCAGCCACTTGCCGCCGCCCCCGCCTTCGCGGGTGTCGGCACCGCGGGGTGCGCGGATCATCCGGCGCTTGATCTCGATCCGCGCGGCCTCGGCATTGGCCGGGGTGATGAGGCCAATGGCCTCGTCGCGGTCGATTTCCTTGAGCTGGTCCACATAGACGGAGTGTTCCCGTCCCGCGAATTCGGCCCTTTGCCGGGCCCGCAGCAGCGGGATCAGCAGGGAAAGGGTCGTCAGCGCAATCATCGCCGACGCAATAAGCCAGAAAGTCAACTGTCTGCCTCCGCCTTTTCGTTCTGTATGATTTTCTCGATCTGGGCCAGTTCCTCTTCGCTGAGCTGGCCCGGACCTGCCGCCGCCCGCCTGTTCACGCGCCTCACCAGCACGAAAATCCCGGCGGCACCGGCAGCGGCGATCACGAAGGGCGCGAACCACAGCGCCCAGGTTTCCGGCTTGAAGGGCGGCTTGAGCAGAACGAAATCGCCATAGCGCGCAACCAGGAAGTCGAAGATTTCCTGGTCGGTGTCACCGGCCACCAGGCGTTCGCGGATCAGGATCCGCAGATCGCGCGCGATGCCCGCGTTCGACGTGTCGATGGATTCGTTCTGACATACCACGCAGCGCACCTGGGCCGAGATCTCGCGCGCCCGCGCCTCAAGCACCGGATCGTCGAGGATTTCGTCCGGCTCGACCGCCAGCGACAGGATCGGAGCAACGCCGATCAGAATCGCCGCGACAAGAAAACGAAGTCGTCTCATTTCCCGGCCTCCTTCCATCCGGCTTCGCGCAGCGCCGACATCACCTTCTTCTGGGCGTCTGCGCCGACGATCGGCCCGACATAGCGATAGACCACCGTACCGTCTCCGCGGACGATGAAGGTCTCGGGGACGCCGGTCAGGCCCCATTCGATCGCCACCCGGCCGCTGAGGTCAAAGCCGATGCGCGAATACGGGTTGCCGAGGTCGGCAAGCCAGTTGCGCGCGTCCTCGGCCTTGTTCTTGTAGTTGATCCCGTACAGCACCACGCCCTTTTCCTTCACCAGCCGGGACAGCACCGCGTGCTCGGCCTTGCAGGGCACGCACCACGACGCGAAGACGTTGACCAGAACCGGCGGCCCGCCGGCGGTCAGGTCGGCCCTTTTCAGCCCCGGCACGTCCACGCCCGGGATCGGCGGAAGATCGAATTCCGGCGCCGGCTTCGAGATCAGGGCCGACGGAACCTCCTTGGGGTTGCGGTCGGCCCACAGGCCCCACAGGGCGAAGGCTCCGATGCCCAGGGCGACGACCAGAGGCAGAAACAACAGAAAGCGTTTCATCCGTTTTCCTCATTCAGCCGGGGTGGGTGCCATGGCGGTGCGCCGTTTCTTGCGGGCCGGAGCACCGACCCGCAGCCGCCGGTCGCTCAGCGACAGAAGACCGCCCAGCATCAGCAAGGCCGAGCCGAGCCAGATCAGCCCCACCAGCGGTTCATAGACCACGCGCAACGTCCACTTGTCGCGGATGTTTTCGTCGGCCGGTTCGCGGATCGACGTATAGAGATCGCCCGCCGGGGTCGAATAGATCGACGATTCGGTAGTCGATGACCCGGCGATCGTATAGTTGCGCCGTTCCGGGTAAAGCGTCGTGATCGACTTGCCGTCCTTTTCCACCTCGAGAATGCCGCGGGTGGCGATGTAGTTCGGCCCCTTGACGTCCTCGGCCCCGCGGAAGGTGAGGTCGAACCCGGCAATCTCCACCCTGGTTCCCGCCTCGGCGAAGGTGGTCACTTCCGATTTCCACGCGGTAGAGCCGACAAACCCGAAGATCAGCACCCCCAGGCCGGCATGGGCCAGGGTCATGCCGTAATGGGCCCGCGGCAGGTTGCGGGCGCGGCGCATCGCCTCCGACAGCGGAACCTGGCCCAGCTTGATGCGCCAGGCCCATTCCTGCACCGACGAGATCAGGAGGAAGGTGGCTGTCAGCAGCGCCAGCGCCGCCAGGATCGGGCCGTTGGTGGTGACGTACCAGGTCACGATGCCGACGCCCAGCGCCACCACTGCCGCCCATTTCAGGCGATCGGCGATCCCGCCCAGATCCGCCCGCTTCCATGACAGGAAGGGCCCGATCCCGGCAAGAATGACCATGGGCAGCATCACCGGCACGAACGAGGCGTTGTAATAGGGCGGTCCGACCGAGATCTTCTCGCGCGTCAGCGCCTCCAGCACCAGCGGATAGAGGGTGCCGAACAGCACCGTTGCGGCGGCGGTGGTCAGCAGCAGGTTGTTGATGAGCAGTCCCGTCTCGCGGCTGACGGGGCGGTAGAGCCCGCCGCCCTCCATCGCCGGGGCGCGCCAGGCGAACAGGGCCAGCGACCCGCCCACCGCGATGACCAGCAGCAGCAGGATGTAGAAGCCGCGCGCCGGATCGGTGGCGAAGGCGTGGACGCTGGTCAGAACGCCCGAGCGCACCACGAAGGTCCCCAGCAGGCTGAGCGAGAATGTCAGGATCGCCAGCAGGATGGTCCAGCTCTTGAATGCGTCGCGCTTCTCCACCACGATCGCCGAGTGCAGCAGCGCGGTACCCACCAGCCAGGGCATGAACGACACGTTCTCGACCGGGTCCCAGAACCACCAGCCGCCCCAGCCGAGCTCGTAATAGGCCCACCACGAGCCCAGCACGATGCCGGCGGTGAGCAGCGTCCAGGCGGCCAGCGTCCAGGGCCGCACCCAGCGCGCCCAGGCGGCATCGATGCGCCCTTCGATCAGCGCCGCCACCGCGAAGGAGAACACGATCGAGAAGCCGACATAGCCGAGATAGAGGAAGGGGGGATGCAGCGCGATGCCGATATCCTGAAGCAGCGGGTTCATGTCGTTGCCGTCAAGCGGCGGGTTCGGAACCCGCGTGAACGGGTTCGACGTGAACAGCATGAACGACAGGAAGCCCACCGAGATCCAGCCCTGAACGCTCAGTGTCCGGGCCCGCAGGGCGTCGGGGATGTTGGCCCCGAACAGCGCCACACCGCCACCGAAGATGGTCAGGATCAGCACCCACAGCAGCAACGAGCCTTCATGGCTGCCCCATGTGCCGGCGATCTTGAAGATCATGGGTTTGAGCGAATGCGAGTTCGCCACGACGTTCAGGACCGTGAAGTCGCTGACCACGAAGGCCCACATCAGGGCCGCGAATGCGATCAGGACGAGCACGAACTGGACGAGCGCCGTGGTCGTCCCCAGCTGCATCCAGGTCAGGTTGCCGCGTGACGCGCCGATCATCGGGATCGTGCTCTGAACGAGCGCAACTCCCAACGCCAGCGCCAGCGCCAGATGGCCGATTTCAGGAATCATCTTCTGCTTTCCTCATGTGCGAAGCTCCGGGCGCTCTGGCGCCTAGCACTTCCAGTGGGTGTAATGTCAATGACCGGCGCACAAGAACGGCGCAGATCGCGGAATTTTGTTCGCAACGGTATCGCAACCTCCGGTTTTCGTCGAAGCGGCACCTTGATCCGGTGCCCTGGCCGCCGCAGCGGGGCGGGTTCATTCGTGATCTGATGCCGGATTGCGTACAATCAAGCCTCCTGCATGTCCCGGTGGCGCCGCAGAAAGGCGCGCTCGTAGATGAAGACCAGTACCATGCCGGTCGCGGCGTAGACGACGATCATCGGATCCGACCGCCATTTCAGGGTCGTGAACGCGGCCAGGACGACCGCGTCGAGGGCCAGCGCGGTCAGCAGGATCCAGGCGCGCACCGCGATCTGTCCGCGCAGATTGCGCCACACGCCCCAATGCACCGCCATGTCCATCACCAGATAGAAGAACGCGCCGAGCGAGGCGATTCGCGACAGGTCGAACAGGACCGTCAGAAGCCCCGCGATCACGACGGTATAGACGAGGGTGTGCGACTGGATCGGCCCGCGCATGCCGAAGTGGCGATGGGGGATCATCTTCATGTCGGTGAGCATCGCCAGCATCCGCGACACGGCGAAGACGCTTGCGATCAGCCCCGAGGCGGTGGCCACCATCGCCAGGGCCACGGTAAGGTACAGCCCCGCCTGCCCCAGCATCGGCTCTGCCGCCTCGGCCAGCGCATAGTCCTGCGCCGCGGCGATCTGCTCGGGCGGCAGGCTGGAGCCGACGGCGAAGGCGACCAGCAGATAGACCACCGCGCAGACCGCGATCGAGATCATGATGGTGCGCCCCACGTTGCGGTGCGGATCGACAATCTCGGCGCCGCTGTTGGTGATGGTGGTGAACCCCTTGAAGGCGAGGATCGACAGCGCCACCGAGGCCACGAACCCGCCGGGCGCGAAGTCGCCGGCCCCGATTCCGGTCCGCCATGTCGCCCCGCTGGCCCACAGGGCGGCAATGCCGAACACGGCGATGCCCCCGATCTTGAGCGCGGAAAGGATGATCGACCACATCCCCACCGACCGGTTGCCCGAGGCATTGACCAGCCAGGCGAGAACGATCAGCCCCACGCCGATGATCGGCACCAGCGGCCCGCCCGCGATGTCGAAGGGCCGCAGTGCATAGGCCGCGAAGGTCCGCGCCACCAGGCTTTCGTTGATGACCATCGACAATGCCATGAGAAGCGAGGCCGCGGCCGCGACCGTTCCGGGCCCGTAGGCGCGGGTCAGAATCATGGCGATTCCGCCGGACGAAGGCCACGCGTTGGACATTGCCACATAGGTATAGGCCGAAAAGGCGGTGACAATGGCACCTGCGACAAAACTTAGCGGAAACCACGGCCCTGCCAGCCCGGCGATCTGACCGGTCAGCGCGAAAATGCCCGCCCCGATCATCACGCCGGTGCCCATGGCCACCGCGCCGGTAAGCGTGATCGACCCGGCCTTCAGGGCGGCGTCATGTCCGGCTCCGTGCTCTTCCATCGGGCTCTGCCCTTCCTTCCCTTCCCGTGCGGCGCGGCGTGGGGGATGCGCCTGTTCCTTCCCCGGCCCGATCCACCGGGCCGGGCGATGCGCCCCCGGCGGAGTGCCGGAGGCGCGGGCCTTCAGGGCAGGGCCACCATCTGGTGCCCCACGTCCTCGATCTTGATCTCGCCCTCGGCCTTCATCGTCGCCTGATCGACGATCCAGACCTTGGGCTCCTCGCGGCTGGACACGAAAAGCTTGCCCGTGCCCGGCACGACGGTCAGGTGATAGGGCGCCGGCGCCAGCGGGGCGCTGCGCTGCTCTTCGCTGGCCAGATCTATCGCCACCAACCTGTCACTTCCCTGACCGGCGACAAAAAGCGTGTCTCCCCGTTCGGACAGGTCGATGCCGTGCAGTTCTCCGCCGATCTGCCACTTGTCGGTCACCTTGCCCGATTGCAGATCGACGCGAACGACGCCGCCGGCGTCTCCATCGATGACGAAGGCCGCCGAACCTTCCCCGTTCAGCACCAGGTGCTCGGGCGCCTCGGCGATCCTGGCGTTTCGCGTCACGAAGCCTTCCTCCACGTCGATCTGGCTGAGCGTGCCGTTGCCGGAGTTGGAAACATACACCGACTTGCCGTCCGGCGCGAAGACGGCATAGTTCGGCATCGGCCCCGTCGCGATGAAGCCCTTGAAGGACAGGGTTTCCAGATCGATGAGCGATACGCCACCGCCGGCCGGGTGGGTCGCCACCGCATAGCGCCCGTCGGGCGAGACGGCCGTGTGGTGCACGGCGCCGGGCACCTCGATCCGGCGCACGATTTCGCCGGTTTTCCTGTCGATGATGGAAACCAGGCTCAGCCCCATGTTGTCCGGCATCGCGTCGCTGGGCTTCTTGGCGTGGTGGGCGGCGTGATCGGCCTTGCTCACGCTCTTGGGCTTGTCCATCTGCCCCGTGTCTTCGCGGTCGATCTCGGTAAAGCTGCCGGCGACCAGATATTCCGAGCCCGGCGCGCCGCCCAGGCCGTGAACCGCCTCCAGGCCGTCGATGCGCGACTTGACCTCTCCGGTTTCAGACTCGACGACGAGAACCGAATTGGCGTTGCCGTCCGGGATGTAGACCGTGCCCGCAAGGGCCGCAAACGGCGCGGCAAGCGCGAAGACGGAGGCTCCGACGAGAAGTTCGAGACGTTTCATTTCTTCTTCCTTTCTTCGACTGGAACCCGAACCCTTGCCGGCGCGCCGAGCGTTGCCCGGTAAAGCGCCGCCATGAGGACGGGGGTCAGGATGAGAGTTGTCACAATGGCCAGCATTTCGGCCTCCATGAGCGGTGAGTCGGGGATCGATTCGCCCCCCGCGCGCGGGCTGCCGCGGGAAACGGCACGCCGACGACAGTGGAATTGGGGTATGCGAACATTCTCTCTCCCCGGTTCGAGGGACCGCGCGGCGCGCGGCAGTACCTGCCGGCCCGGGCGGCATCAGCCGCCACCGGGCCGGGAAACGAACTCAGAAGAGGTTGGGAGGATGCGGCAGCGGAGGCGCGTTCAGCCCGGGAAGCGGAACGCCTTCGCCGGCGCGGAAAACGGCGGTGGAGACGGGCAGGAACCGAACCTGCGCCACGGCCGGAACGACGGCCTGGCAATCGGAATGCAGGATGCAGTCTGCCGCCGAGGCGGGCAGGTTGGCATCGTCACTGCCA
>JALTNO010000124.1:20622-22445 GCA_027000645.1 Paracoccaceae bacterium
GCTGGTGGCGGTCATCGTTCTGGCGGCATGGCCCGGCAGCGCCGCCAGAACGATGACCGCCAACAGCAGCGCGGACAGGACGAATCGCGCCACGGCGGCGATTCCGCCCGGCCTCTTCGTCATTTCCCGCCACCCGTCGAGTGTCATCTCGAATCCCTTCGCATGCCGGCGCAGACTATTGCGCCCCGCCGCCTTCACCTTGATCTTGCTCAACTGGCGCGCGGGGTCCGTCAGTGCCCGAACTGCGCCGTTTCCATGCCGCCCAGATCAGCGGCGCGCCGGTGACCAGCCCCAGCAGCAGAACCGGGATCATGCCCCGCGCACCGTCCGATCCGGCCAGTTCGCCGCCCAGATGCGCGAGGACGAAACTGGCCGGCAGGATACCCGCCAGCGTCGCCACGGCAAAGCGCCACAGATGCAGCCGCGTCAGGCCGGCCGCGTAGCTGACCATGTCGAAGGACACGAACGGCATCAGCCGGCTGAGGAACACGGTGACCATCAGCGCGTTCTGCGACCCGAACAGGCCGGCATCGAGCCGGTCTCCGAACCATTTCCGCACCGCGTCGCGCCCGGCGAACCGGGCGATGGCGAAGGCGATGATCGCGCCCAGCTCGGCCCCGGCGGCCACCGCCACCGTACCCAGGACATGCCCGTAGGCCGCACCCGCCGCCACCGCGATCGGGGCGCTTGGCAACGGGCTGACCACCACGGCCACGGTCATCAGGACAACGACCAGAAGAGGCCCCCAGGGGCCGGCCCCGTCGATCATGGCCCGCACGCTCTCGCGGGTCAGAACGGTGCCGAGGGCGCCGCTCCACCACGCCCAGACAAGAAGGCCGATGCCTCCGGCCGCCAGCACCGCCAGCAGCGGGCGCAGCCTGTGTGCCGGGCGTTTCAGATCGGCCCCTCCCGTTCGATCGGATGCCACAATCGCGGACATGGTCGAATTCCCGGGCCTATTTTGCGAGGTATTTCGCCAGCGCGACAATCCCCACGACCGCGAGCACGACGATTATCAGCATCCAGATACCACCAAATCCCATCATCGCGACGCTCCTTGTTGCGTTCGGAGCCGAAAGGGTGCCGATCGGCCCGGTTGTCCTGCCCGCGATATGGGAACCGCGACCGCCCGTTTTCCACCCCTCCCCCGGATCAAGTTGTATCGGTCTGTCGCAAGCGCGCGATCTGTTACATTCGGATACAAAAATGACCGGCCGGCGCCCCCGCGACCCACGCCTGCGCCCGCGCCGGGCGCGGTGTTTTGGCGCAGCCCGGCACCTTCCGTCCCCGACTTGACCTTCGTCAATTTTTCGCAGCCGCACAGGGCGTATCCGGCTTGCAACGAAACGAATCTCCGGACCTCGCAGGTCGTGACTGGCATGATGAATACTGCGGCACTGCACATTCGCCGGCTCTTCCTGGCGCTGGCGATCGTCATGGCGGCGATCGCCCCCGGCCTGGACGCGATCGGCGACATCGCTCCGGTCGGGCAGGAGGCCGTCGCGGTCGATCACGGCCCGGCCGAGCCTGGCCACGGCCATGAATGCGGCCCTGTGGAAAGCTGCTCGGTCGCAGCGATCGCGGCGCCCGATACATGGCAGACACTGGACCTTTCGGCCGAACGCCAGCCGGTCACGCAGCTTCACCTGACAGACCTCTGGCATCCCGTCCCCACTTCCCCGGTTCCGATCTTCGTCGGCTGACACGTTCAAACCGACCACTCTGCATCTCTCTGGAACTGGACGAGAACCATGAATACCATCGATTCCCTGCGGCTTGCCGCACTGGCAGGGCTGATCGCCTCTGCCGTCACCCTCCCCGCC
>JALTNO010000125.1 GCA_027000645.1 Paracoccaceae bacterium
GGCGAGCGGTTCCGGCTCGACCCCTATCACAGCAGGTTCTGGCGCAAGGCCGGTGCCGGAGAGTGGGAACCGGAAACCTTCACGGTGCTGCGCGACCATCTCGGACCCGACCGCGACTACCTGGACATCGGCGCCTGGATCGGGCCGACCGTCCTGTTCGGCGCCCGCCGCGCCCGGCACGTGTGGTGTTTCGAGCCGGACCCGGTCGCCTTTCGCCATCTGGCGTGGAACATCGAGCTGAACGAGCTGCGCAATGTCAGCGCCTTTCCGGTGGCCCTGTCGGACCGGGTCGGCGTGGCGCGGATGGCCTCGTTCGGCGGTGAGGCGGGGGATTCCATGACCAGCCTTCTGAATGCGGATGGCGCAGGTGGTCGGGACGTGCTGACCATCGACTGGGAGCGGTTCGCGCAGGCGGTGGACCTGTCGGGGGTGTCGCTGGTCAAGATCGATATCGAGGGGGCGGAGTTCGACGTGCTGCCGTCGCTGATCCCGTGGCTGCGCGCGCAGCGTCCGGCGCTGCTGCTTTCCACCCATGCACCGTATATCGACGCACAGACCAGACGCGCGCGCATGGCGGAACTGGCCGGGGCGCTGGATTTCTACGGGCGGTGGCGGGACCGGCACCTGCGCGACGTGGCGCCGGGGCATCTCGTGAGCGAGGCGGCACTGGCCGGGTTCGAAACGGTTCTCCTGACCGCGTGAGGAAAGGCCGGCGGTTTCGGATCGCTGACGCGATCCGACCGGTGCGGGGGCGCTGCCCCCGCTCCCCCGGGATATTTTCAGCCAGAAAAAGGACCGGTGCCTCGTCAGGGGCGATCCGGGGCCGCGTGGAAGGCGACGGAGGATGCCGGGTGCGCCGCCGTCTTCACCAGGTCGAACACGTATTGTGCGACCGAGCGGAAGCAGAGGATGCGGAAGCTTTCGTCCTCTTCCATCCAGAAGGCTGCCGCCACCTGGGCCAGCCGGGTGCGGCGGAACATGCCGGGACGGAAGGCGGAAGGGGCAAGATCCACCGGGGCGAGCTTGGCCAGCACGTCGCGTGCGGCCCTGCCGGAGAGGCGGAACATGGCGCGGGCGTCCGAGACATTCACTACCAGCGCGTGCTGGCCGGAGAGGGCCCGGGACAGATCTGCCTCCATCGCGGCGGCTTCGTGATGCGGGCAGAGCAGGAGAAGTTCGTCCGGCGACATCCAGCACAGGCCGGTCGCACCCGCGGCATCGATTTCGACGCGGGCCTCGTTCGGGCCGGGAAGCTTTACCCCGGCGGCAGTGCCCACCGCCCTGGCGAAAGGTCTGGCCGCGAGATCCCCGCGCAGGGTGATCATGCCCTGCGGGGGGCATTCCTCGACCCGTGCCAGACCGTCGAAGGCGGCGCCGCGCAGGGCGGTGATGGGTTCAGACATTCTGCCTCTCTCCGTCCTTGTCGTAGAAGACCGGGCTGACGATCCGGGCCTTGATGGAGCGGCCGTCGGTGCCGGGAAACTCCAGCACCTCGCCCATGCGGTCGGGTCCGTGCAGCACCAGCCCCATGGCGATGCCGCGGCCCAGCGTGGGCGAGAAATAGGTCGAGGTCACCCGCCCCTGCACCTTGCGCTGGCCGTTTTCGTTGACGCCCTCGGCCACCGCATAGGCGCCGTCGGGCAGGACCGAGCCGTCGAGCGTCTCGAGCCCGACCAGCTTCCAGCGGTTCGGGTCGGTCATGTGCGGGCGCTGCTGGGCGCGCTTGCCCAGATAGTCGTCCTTCTTCTTCGAGATCGCCCAGCCCAGCCCCAGATCCTGCGGGATCACGGTGCCGTCGGTTTCGTCGCCGATCATGATGAAGCCCTTTTCGGCCCGCATCACGTGCAGCGCCTCGGTACCGTAGGGGGCGATACCGAATTCGGCCCCCTCGTTCATCAGCAGCTCCCACAGGGCCAGCCCCTGCGAGGCAGGAACCGCGATCTCGTAGGACAGCTCGCCCGAGAACGAGATGCGGAAGACGCGGACCGGGAAGTCCGCCAGTTCACCCGCGCGCCATTCCATGAACGGCAGCGCCTCGCGCGACACATCCATGCCGCCCAGCTTTTCCAGCAGCGCCCGCGCCTTCGGCCCGACCACGGCGATCTGGGCGAACTGCTCGGTGACATTGGCCACATGGACCTGCCAGTCCCACCATTCGCACTGGAGCCATTCCTCCATGTGGGCGTGGATGCGCTCGGCCCCGCCGGTGGTGGTGTGGCACAGGAACGTCTCGTCATCGAGCCGCGCCACCACCCCGTCGTCGATGAGAAAGCCGTTTTCGCTGCACATCAGCCCGTAGCGGCATTTTCCCGGCTTCAGGCTGCTCATCATGTTGGTGTAGAGCATGTCGAGGAAGCGGCCCGCGTCCGGCCCCTTCACGATCATCTTGCCCAGTGTGGAAGCATCAAGCAAACCGAGGGATTGGCGGGTGTTCTTCACCTCGCGCATCACCGCGTCGTGAAGACTTTCTCCGGGGCGGGGATAGGCATAGGGGCGGCGCCACTGGCCCACCGGTTCCCAGTGGGCGCCGTTGGCTTCGTGCCAGCCATGCATCGGCGTGCGCCGCAGGGGCTGGAATATCTCTCCGCGCGCCTCGCCGGCAATGGCACCCATGCTGATCGGAGTCCAGGGCGGGCGGAAGGTGGTGGTTCCGACCTCGGGAACAGGTGAACCAAGCGCATCAGCAAGGGTTGCCAATCCGTTGATATTGCTCAGCTTTCCCTGATCGGTGGCCATGCCAAGCGTGGTATAGCGCTTGGTGTGCTCGACGCTTTCATAGCCTTCCCGGGCGGCAAGCTGGATGTCGGAAACCTTCACGTCGTTCTGGTAGTCCAGAAACGCCTTGTTGCGCAGCGCGACACGGGCGCGTTCGGGCATCAGCCAGACCGGCCGCATCGGCGCCTCCTCGGGTCCGGCGCAGGTCGGAACCTTTGTGCGCTTTAGCTTGCAACCTACTGCTTTTGCGGCATATTTACCGGTTGCATCTGCGTCCGACAGCACCCCGTCAAGGGACAGCTCGCCACTGGCGGCGCCGGCGGGAATCACGAAGCCTTCGCCATCGGCGCCGGTGGGCGGGCGCGCGGTGTCGGGGCGGAAATGGGCCTGGGTTTCGTCCCAGATCAGCTTGCCCCCGCAGTGCGACCACAGATGCACCGCCGGCGACCAGCCACCCGACATGGCGACCGCGTCGCAGGCGACCTCTTCCAGCGCGCCGCCTTCGCCTTCATGGGCGCAGATCGCCACCTTCGCCACCCGCTTGCCGCCCGAGACCCGGGCAATGGCGCGGCCGCAATCGATGCGGATGCCCAGGGCGTAGGCCTCTTCCATCAGCGCCCCGCCACCGGCGTTGCGCACGTCCAGGATGCGCAGCACATCAAGCCCCGCCCTTTTCAGCGTGATCGCGGTGCGATAGGCGTCGTCGTTGTTGGTGACGACGATCACCCGCTGCCCCGGCGCCACGCCCCAGTTCACCACGTAGTCGCGCATGGCCGAGGCCAGCATCACCCCCGGCACATCATTGCCGGCAAAGGGCAAGGGGCGCTCGATCGCGCCGGTTGCGGTGACGATCCGCCGCGCCCGGATCCGCCACAGCCGGTGGCGCGGCCCGCCCGCGAGCGGCGCGTGATCGGTCAGCCGCTCATAGCCCAGCACGTAGCCGTGATCATAGACCCCGGCCCCCATGCAGCGCGTGCGCAGGGTGACGTTTTCCATCAACGCCAGTTCGGCAACGGTCTTCTCGACAAAGGTTTCGACCGGCTCGCCGTCCACGGTGCCGCCATCCACCGGCGTGCGCCCGCCCCAATGCGGGCTCTGTTCGATCAGGAGCACCTTCGCCCCCGCCTGCGCCGCCACCTTCGCCGCCTGAAGCCCGGCGACGCCGCCTCCGATCACCAGCACATCGGTGAAGGCGTGGAAATGTTCGTAGCTGTCCGGGTCGGGCTCCTTCGGCGCCGCCCCCAGCCCGGCGGCCCGGCGGATCACCGGTTCATAGACCTTCTTCCAGAAGTCACGCGGCCACATGAAGGTCTTGTAGTAGAACCCCGCCGGGAAAAACCGCGCCAGCGCCGCGTTGACCGCGCCGATGTCGAGATCGAGGCTGGGCCAGTGGTTCTGGCTGGTGGCCACCAGACCATCGAACAGCTCGGTGGTGGTGGCGCGCTGGTTGGGCTCGAATCGCGGCCCCTCGCCCAGGCCGACAAGGGCGTTCGGCTCTTCCGGACCCGAAGCGATCAGCCCGCGCGGGCGGTGAAACTTGTAGGACCGGCCCAGCATCACCTGGTCGTTGGCCAGAAGAGCCGAGGCCAGCGTATCGCCGGCCAGCCCGTGCAGACGGCGGCCGTTGAAGGTGAAGGTGATCGGCCGCGACCGGTCGATCAGGCGGCCCTGGGTGGCGATGCGTGCGCTCATCTGGCGACCCTTTCACAAGGCGCAGGGGCGAGGTTGCAGTTGGTGCGGGCGGGGGCGGACAACGGGAAGGGGTCGGGCATCAGGAAAACTCCCTCCACGTCCAGCCGGGGCGCCTGACCGAGATGCGGGCGCGGATTTCCCGGGGCGGTTCGGTGGTCTGGGCCGGATAGGTGCCGAACACTTCCAGCGTGGCCGTGTCGCGCGCGGCATGGAACCACTTGCCGCAGCCCGCGGCGTGGCGCCAGCGTTCGAAATGCACGCCGCGGGGGTTTTCGCGAGCGAAGAGGTAGTCGTGGAATTCCTCGTCCGAGGAGTCGGGGCCCGCGCGTTTCAGATGCGCCTCGCCGCCCGGCGCCAGTTCGGTTTCATCGGCATCCACGCCGCAATAGGGGCAGTGCAGGATCAGCATGGTTTCGTCCTCTCGCGCATCAGTGGGCCACCCCCGCCGCCACGCTTTCGTCGATGAAGCGGCCTTCCTTGAAACGGTCCAGCGAAAAGGCCGCGCACAGCGACGATTGCCCTGTGGCCATCAGCTCGGCAAAGCCCCAGCCCGAGCCGGGGATCGACTTGAACCCGCCGGTGCCCCAGCCGCAGTTGATGAAGATGTTTTCCACCGGAGTTTTCGACAGGATCGGCGAGCGGTCCCCGGTCATGTCCACGATCCCGCCCCATTGCCGCAGCATCTTCAGCCGCGACAGCATCGGGAAGGTCTCGATCAGCGCGCGCACGGTTTCCTCGATGTGGTGGAAGCTGCCGCGCTGGGTGTAGTTGTTGAAGCCGTCGGCACCGCCGCCGATCACCATCTCGCCCTTGTCGGACTGACTCATGTAGCCATGCACGGTGTTGGCCATCACCACCACGTCCATGCAGGGCTTGATCGGCTCCGACACCAGCGCCTGCAGCGCCACCGATTCGATCGGCAGTCGAAAACCCGCCATGTTCGCCAGAACGCCCGAGTGGCCGGCCACGACGATCCCAAGCTTGTTGCAGTCGATGGCCCCTTTCGTGGTGTCCACACCGGTCACCTTGCCGTTCTCGGTGCGGATGGCGGTCACTTCGCATTTCTGGATGATGTCGATCCCCATGCCCGAACAGGCCCGCGCATAGCCCCAGGCCACCGCATCATGGCGCGCGGTGCCGCCGCGTTCCTGCCAGAGCGCCCCCAGAACCGGATAGCGCGGCCCGTCGATATTGATGATCGGAACCAGCTCCTTCACCCGCTGCGGAGAGATCCATTCGGTCTTCACCCCCTGCAGGGCATTGGCATGGGCGGTGCGCTGATAGCCGCGCATCTCGTGATGGGTCTGGGCCAGCATCATCACGCCGCGGGGGCTGAACATCACGTTGTAGTTCAGCTCCTGGCTGAGATCCTCGTAGAGCGCGCGCGCCTTCTCGTAGATCGCGGCGGAAGGGTCCTGCAGATAGTTGGAGCGGATGATGGTGGTGTTGCGCCCGGTATTGCCGCCCCCCAGCCAGCCCTTTTCCAGCACCGCCACATTGGTGATGCCGAAGTTGCGGCCCAGGTAATAGGCCGTGGCCAGACCGTGCCCGCCGGCGCCGATGATGATGACGTCGTAGTACCGCTTCGGCTCGGGCGATTTCCAGGCCCGTTCCCAGCCGCTGTGCCAGCGCAGGGCTTCGCGGACCACGGCAAAGGCAGAGTAGCGTTTCATGGGCGAATCCGATCCGTTCCAGACAAGGCCAGATATGCGCGCTTCGCGCCGCTGCGCCGTGTCGCGTTCCGCCGCAATATGGCGCAGTTGCGACATGACGAGCAGCAGAGGCATTTTGCCCTTTTTTCGCAAGCGTTGCGAGGCTAGATCAGATTCAAAGGCGGAGGGCCCATGACATTCTGGATCGCAATCGTGCTTGTGGCCGCCCTGGCGGCGGTTGCCGCAACCGTCCTGCGGCGCAAGGGCAGCGGAGGCGAAGGCGGCGCGCGGGTCGGCGCGATACTGGTCGCGGCCGGATTCGCCGCGATCGTGGGCGTCGCCGGCGGAACCCTGATCGCCTGGCGCCCTGGCGCGGCGCCGGTCCCGGCCGATGCGCCCCCTGCCC
>JALTNO010000126.1 GCA_027000645.1 Paracoccaceae bacterium
AGGGCGGGATCTGGTATCCTTCATACATGAAGTGATCCACGCGCACGCCTTCGCCTTCCGGCAGGGTCATCTTCTCCACCCTTCCGGGGAAGGGCATGAACTGCATGAGGGGATCCTCGGCGTTGATCCGCACCTCGATCGCGTGGCCGGAGCGGGCGATGTCGTCCTGCGCCATGCTCAGCGACGCTCCGCCGGCCACGCGGATCATCTCCTGCACCAGATCGATACCGGTCACCATCTCGGTCACCGGGTGTTCGACCTGAATCCGCGTGTTCATTTCGAGAAAGAAGAATTCGCCGGTCGTCTCGTCGAACAGGAATTCCACCGTCCCCGCGCCGCGATAGCCGACCGACCGGGCCAGGGCGACGGCCGCGGCGCACAGGCGTTCGCGCGTCGCGTCATCCAGACAGACCGCCCCCGCCTCTTCCCAGACCTTCTGCCGCCGCCGTTGCAGAGAGCATTCGCGTTCGAAGCAGTGAACCGCGTTCGTGCCGTCGCCGAGGATCTGCACCTCGATATGGCGCGGGTTGCGCACGGCGCGTTCCAGATACAGCCCGCCATCGCCGAATGCTGCGGCGGCTTCGGCCTCGGCCTGCGGGGCGAGTCTCTGCAGCTCCGCCGCGTTCCGCGCGATACGGATGCCGCGGCCCCCGCCCCCTGCCGCCGCCTTGATCATTACCGGATAGCCCGTCTCTTCGGCCGCCCGCAGGGCATCCCCGACCGAGGCGACGCGCCCCTTCGAGCCGGGAACCACGGGCACGCCTGCCGCTTCGGCCGCCTGCCGCGCCGCCACCTTGTCGCCCATGCGTTCGATGGTATCGGCGGAAGGCCCGACATGGCGGATGCCCGCCGCCTCCAGGGCGCGGGCGAATTCCGGGCTCTCTGCCAGGAAGCCATATCCCGGGTGCACCGCGTCGGCTCCGGTCGCCCGCGCGGCCTCGATCACGTTTTCGATGTCCAGATACGACTCCTTCGCCGGGGGCGGGCCGATGTTGACGGCCTCGTCGGCCAGTTGCACGGCCAGCATGTCCGCGTCCGCCTCGGAATGGGCCTGAATCACGTGCACGCCCATGGCCCGCGCGGCCCGCACGATGCGAACGGCGATTTCCCCCCGATTGGCGACAAGCAGGCGTTCGATGGTCATTCGGCGCCTTCCAGTTCGGCAAGTTCCTGCCCCGCCACGACCGGCTGTTCGTTGCCGGTCCGGTAGCCGGCAAAGACGCCGGAAGCCTCGGCCTTGATCTCGATGAAGGTCTTCATGACCTCGACCAGCCCGATCGTGTCGCCGACCTCGACCCGATCGCCCGCCGACTTGTAGGGCGGCTGATCGGGCGCGGGGCGATGATAGAAGGTGCCGGGAAGAGGGGACTGGATGACTGCCATCTGCGTTTCTCCGATTACGAATTGCCGGCCTGTCCGGCCTGTTCCAGAACGACCGCCGCAGGGGCGATCCTGATCCCTTCGGCGATCAGCGCCGCGCGTATCGCCCTGCCGATTTCAAGCGCGCCGGGCGTGTCGGAATGGAAGCAGATCGACTCGAAGCCGATGTCGATGTCCTCTCCGTCCACGGTGGCGACCCGGCCCTCCTTGCAGGCGCGCACGCATTTTTCGGCGATCTTCTCCGGGTCGGGCCGGGCGACGCTGCGCTTGAACACGATAGAGCCGGTCGCGTCATAGTCCCGGTCGGCATAGAATTCGCGCACGACCGGATAGCCGCTGGATCTTGCGATCTCGTAGGTCTTCGACGCCTCCATGCAGAAGATGATCGGTTCTCCGGCACCCCTGCGCAGGCTGTCCAGAATCCGCCGCGAAAGATCCTCGTTCGCCGCCGCTTCCATGTAGAGGGCGCCGTGCGGCTTGACGTGCTGAAGGGGGATGCCGTAGCGGCGCCCGAATTCGCGAATGGCCCCGATCTGATAGAGGATGTCGTTGACCAGTTCGTCGGCGCTGGCGCGGATGAAGCGGCGCCCGAACCCCTGAAGGTCGCGATAGCCGGGATGGGCGCCCAGACCCACCCCGTGAATCTGGGCCAGCCGCACGACCCGGTCCATGGTATTGGGATCTCCGGCATGGAAGCCGGCGGCGATGTTGGCCGAACTGATGATGGCCATCACCTCGTCGTCGGGGGCCTCGCCAAGCACCCACTGGCCGAAGCCCTCCCCCATGTCGCAGTTGAGATCAACAACATTTCGCATCGCGCACAATCCCCGGAAAATCCTCGGGGTCATCGTGCGTTACGACTCGTCACATGTAAATTTCAGTGTATTGAAGCCACATTTTCGAGTTTTCCGATAGAAAGTGAGATGCCCTTATCTTGCAATATGCTGTTATTACGTCATTTCTGTTCGGATGGCAGAATCCGACTGGCAAAATATCGCATTTCCGGATACTGTATTTTCGAATTTTCCGATATGCAGGACCCATGAGACTTCGCCAGCTCCGCTATTTCGTTGCCACCGCCGAAACCGGGCAGGTCAGCCGCGCGGCGACCGCCCTGTCGATTTCCCAGTCCTCGGTCACGGGCGCCATCCGCGACCTTGAGAACGAACTCGGCACACCGCTTTTCGTCCGGTCGTCGCACGGGATGGACATGACGGCGGCCGGAAGGGAGTTTCTCGCCTATGCGCGCGAGATTCTCGACAAGATTGCCGAGGCCAAGAAGGTCACCGTCCAGCATTCGCCGGTGAACGGCGTCATCTCGCTGGCGGCGACCTACACGGTCATCGGGTATTTCCTGCCCTATCACCTCGACCGGATCGCACGGCTGTATCCCGGCCTCGAAATACGGCTTCACGAACTGAACCGGGAAAGCATCGAAGAGGGGCTTCTGTCCAACCGGTTCGACATGGCGATGGTGCTGACCTCCAACCTTGAGAACCCGGACCTCGAAACCGAAACGCTCCTGCGTTCGACCCGGCGGCTGTGGGTGGCCAACGAACATCCCTTCAACCGGCGCGGCAAGGCGACGTTCGAGGAAATCGCCCGCGAGGACTACATCATGCTGACGGTGGACGAGGCCGCCCACACGACGATGAAATACTGGAGCCGCACGGACCACATGCCGAACGTCCGCCTGCGCACCTCGTCGGTCGAAGCCGTCCGTTCGATGGTGGCGAACGGCCGCGGGGTGACGATCCTCTCGGACATGGTCTATCGGCCCTGGTCGCTGGAGGGCAAACGCATCGGAACCGTGCCGACCGATGTCGAGATCCCGTCGATGGATGTCGGCCTGGCCTGGCGGAAGGGGATCGAGTTTTCCGATTCCCTTCGGGTCCTGCACGACTATTTCCGGCAGTATTTCCTCTCGCCGCAGTCGCACCTTTCCGCCAGCCGGGGATGATCCGGCCAGCCGCGGCACCGTTCCACGCCGGTTGATACGCGCCGCATCGGTCTACCCTTGTCCCGTGGCGGAAGTCCGACCAGCCGCGACAGAGCGCCCGTACGGGCCGCCCCGTCTCCACGGGTTCGGGCCGGCATTCGGTCACGATTTCGCTATCACATTGAAACCTGCATCGCGCTGGAACATGGTGCGGCATCGCTCTGCACCATCCCGTCGCGGTCGCAGCCGGGGGAAGTCTTGCGGATTTCAAGGTTGCCGCCTCGAAACCGTTAACGGCCCCGCGCCGGCACAAGGGCCTGCCGTCAACAATGTGACGACCACCAATGAACCGATTTCTGACGATCACTGTCGCGAGCCTGATCGCCACCGCCGCCGCCGCGCAGGAGAAGGCCCGCGAAACCTTTGACGACCATGCCACCTTTCCCGCCAACCCCGCCGACATGCAGGCCGTTCTGGACGAAAAGGACCTGCATGGCGGAACGCAGGCCTATCTTTGGTCGATGCCGATCGCCACCATGCTGGCTTGGGAAGAGGCCAATCTGAAGGTCGGCGACTACATGGACCTGGTGCTGTATGTCACGCCGGAAGAAAAGCGCGACATCATCACCGCCAACGCCACCACGCCCTATGCGGTGGCCTATGCCGACCTGAACCGCACCGGCGGCATGCTCGAAATCACCGTGCCAGCCGGGCCGGTGGGCGGGCTGGTCAATGACGGGCGGATGCGCTCCATCGTCGATCTGGGGCTGGCCGGGCCGGACAAGGGCAAGGGCGGAAAATACCTGATCGTCGGGCCGGGGGTGGAGATGCCCGAGAACACCAATGCCGATTTCGTCGTGCGCTCGAAATCCAACCTGATCTTTTCGGGGATGCGCATCCTCGCCGGCGACGAGGCGCAGCGCGACGCGCTGTTCGCGGCCTTCAAGCTGAGCGCGCCGGGTCAGCCTTCGACCACGAAGGTGGTGTCGATCGGCGACACGCCCTATCGCGGCTCGAACCTGCGCGGCATGGACCACTGGCGCGAGTTGCACGCCTTCATGCAGCGCGAGAAATTCGGCCCCGAGGACGCGATGGCGCTGGCCTTCCTCAAGCGGCTGGGGATCGAGCAGGGCAAGCCGTTCAACCCTGACGAACGCCAGCGGCGCATATTGCTGGAAGCCGAGAAGAAGGGCTTTGCCATGTCCGTCGCCCTGTCCTCGGCGCGCGAGATGGACGTGGACCTGAAAAAGGCCACCTTCTATCCGGGCACCTACTGGAACAACCCGATCCAGATCACCAACATCTATACCCAGATCGACGACAAGGGCGTAATGGAGCTGGACGCGGTGGCGTCATGGTCGCACGAGGCGATCACCGTGTCCGAAGGAATGACGGCAGAAATCACCGGCGTAGGCTCGAAATACCTTGCCGCCTATCGTGACGGGTCGGGGCAGTATCTCAACAGCGCGTTCGACTACGTCCTGACCGTGCCCGCCGATCCCCCGGCCGAGCAGTTCTGGTCGGTCACCGCCTACAACGCCAAGACCCGCGCCATGGTCTATACCGACCGCAAGGACGTCAGCTCGCGCCAGGACCTGTTCATGGCCGCGGACGGATCGACCCCGGTCTATCTGTCCTCGAACTGCTCGGCGATGCCGCATCCGCAGAACTGCGTCGACATATCTGGCCAGGGCGACGTATTCGTCTATTTCCGCGTCTACGCGCCGACGCAGGCATTTTTCGACAAGACGTGGCAGCTGCCGGACTTCCAGCGGCTGAACTGAGGAGTAGCCCGGGCGACCGGCCGGTTCCGGGTGACGCGTTGGAAGGCGAAAAGCCGATCGGGGGCCGCGGCGGCCCCGGTGTTCGGCTTGTCTCGGCCCGGCCGGTCGGCTAGATTGGGCGGGCCTCAACTCTTGCCGGGCGGCATGGCCGAAATCCGCCCTGCGCCATGAAGACCGCCCCCTGTAGGAGCCGACAGCCATACCGGAACGGAAGCGAAACTGGCCGGGATTCGCAATGGCCCGAAATGGCCGGGCCAGGGCTGTCCTGTGCTGTCGATGGGAGGTCGGCCCGACATGATCCTTGCCCAGATCACCGACCTGCACCTGACCGAGCCGGGCCGGCCGGTTTACGGGCGCTATGACACCGAAGCCGCAGTGACGGCTTGTATCCGTGCCCTGAACCGGCTGCAGCCGCGCCCGGATGCGGTGCTGATCACCGGCGATCTGGTGCATGACGGCACGCCGGCGCAATACCGCAACCTGCTGCGCTTGCTGGATGAACTGGAAATCCCCTGGTATCCGATGGTCGGCAATCACGACAGCCGCCCGGCATTCCGCGAGGTTCTGGGCGACAGGTTCGCCGATCTCTGGGAAGGCGAGTTCATCCAGTTCACCTTCGATCTGGGCCCGCTGCGGGTCATCGCGCTCGATACGCTGGACGAGGGTTTTCACACCCCGGCCTTTTGCGACCAGCGCCTTTCCTGGCTGAAGGCGGAGCTGGCGGGGGCGGGCGACAGGCCGGTGATCCTGGCGCTGCACCAGCCGCCTTTCGCAACCGGTCTCGACTGGCTCGATGGTGGCGGCACCGGCTGGGCCGAGGGTTTGCGCGCGCTGGTCGCGGCGCATGACAACGTAAGGATCGTGCTCTGCGGGCATGTTCACCGCTCGATCGACCGGCTCTGGGCGGGCACTCTGGCCTCGGTCTGTCCATCGACCTGCTATCAGGCGTGGCTCGATCTCGAACACCAGCGCGCCGGCTTCGTTATGGAGCCGCCGGCGATCCGGCTGCTGGTCTGGGATGGCGAGGAAATCGTCAGCCACCTGCAGCCGCTGGTCGAGGCCGGGCCGGCATGGGAGGCGATCGCGCCGGACGTTCTGAAGCGCCTGATGGATCACGTTGCCCGGACCGGCGTGCTGCCCAAGGATATCAACAGCCGCGAACGCGGGCTGTAGGGAAGCCGAGACGCCGGGCTCAGTAGTCGAACAGGTAGCCCGGCAGCCAGGTGGTGAGCGACGGCAGTGCGATCAGGACCAGCAGGATCACCAGATCGCTGACGATGAAGGGCCAGACGCCGCGAAAGATGGTGGTGGAAGGCACCTTGGTCACGCCGCTGACCACGAACACGTTGAGCCCGAAAGGCGGCGAAACCATGCCGATCTCGGCGGTCTTGGCAAACAGAATGCCCAGCCAGACAGGGTCGAACCCGATCCCGGTCAGCAGCGGAAAGGTGAATGGCAGAGTGATCAGCAGGATCGCCAGCTGGTCGAGAAAGAAGCCAAGGATCAGGATGATCGTCAGGATCAGGGCCAGAACCAGCCAGCGGTTCAGCCCCTGCTCGGCGATCCAGACCAGAAGATCCTGGGTGACGCCGCTGAGGATCAGGAAGGTTGCCAGGATCGAGGAAAAGATCACGATCGACAGGATCATGGCGCTGGAACGGGTAGCGCGCACCAGCGCCTCGACGAAATCCGGCCAGCCGAGTCGGCGATAGGCAAGGCACAGGATCAGCGACAGCGCCGCGCCCACGGCGCCGGCCTCGGTCACGGTGACGGCGCCGGTATAGAGCACCACCATCACCCCCAGCATCAGCGTCACCACCGGGATTGCGGTCAGGAAGACATTGCCGGATCTGCCGTTGCCCGCCGCGCCCTCGGGCACGGGAACGGGCTCCGGGGCGACGCGGCGGCAGATCACGGTGAGCGTCACCAGATAGCCGATGGCGGTGATCAGGCCCGGTATGATGCCGCCCACCAGCAGCCGCGCCACCGAGGTTTCGGTGAACACACCGTAAAGGATCAGCCCGAGGCTGGGCGGGATCAGGATGGCCAGCGTGCCGGTCACCGAAACCGTCGCCCCCGACAGCCAGTCCGGGTAGCCAAGCCGCCGCAGATCGGGATGCGCGGCCCGCGCCAGCGAGGCCGCCGAGGCGGTGGAAGAGCCCGACATCGCGCCGAGGATCACGCCCCCCAGCAGCACCGCGTAGAGCACCCCGCCGCGAATGCCGCCCAGCAGCCGGTTGGCGGCGGCGAAGATGTCCTGCGTGAAGCGCCCCGCCGACAGGAATTCGGCCATCAGCACGAACATCGGCACCGTGGTCATGGTGAAGCTGCGCGCATGCTCATAGGGCGACAGGCGCAGCACCGCGATCATGGTGTCGGGGCCGCTCTGGATCAGCAGGCCGATCGCTCCCGCGGCAAGCACCGCGAAGGCCACCGGCACCCGCAGCACCAGAAAGACCAGCATCAGCAGGCCGACGAGGGCGGCCGTCTCAATCATCGTCCGGCCCGTCCAGCGGTTCGAGGAACAGCGCCCGCAGCGTCATCCGCAGCGCCACCAGCCCGGTGCCGATCGGCACCCAGACATAGCTCCAGTCGAGGCGGAACTGCACCGCGCCGAAGCTGGTCTCCGCCTCGGCGAATTTCTCGATCGCGGTCTGCAGCGAATACCAGAACATCACCGCCGTCACCGCCGCCGCGCAGGCCAGCGCCAGCCGCTCCACCGCCCGCCCCGGCACACGCTTGAGCAGATCCGCCGCGATATCCAGCCGGATCTGCGCGCCCGAGCTGTAGGTGTCGGGCATCGCCATGAAGGTCACCACGATCATCAGATAGAGTTCGGTGAACTCGAAGGCGCCCTCCACGGGGGCGTTGAACAGGTAGCGCCCGAAGGCATCGGCGCTGATCGAGAGCATCATTGCCAGCATCGCCAGAACCGCCAGCGTCAACGATGCCCTTTCCAGCAGGGACACGGCGCGCAGAATGGGTTTCATGCCTTGCTTTCCGGGTGCGCTTCGGATGCCGGGCGGCCGCTCAGACCGCCCGGAAGGGCCGGCTCATTCCTTGGCCAGGTATTGCTTGAACTTCGCCAGAACCGGGGCACCGTCGATGCCGCGCTCGCTCAGTTGCGCCAGCCAGTTGTCCGCCACGGTCTGCAGGGCGCCCGCAAGCTGATCCAGCACGTTGTCGGGCAGGTCATAGACCGTCATGCCGGCGTCCGTCAGCTTGGCATAGGTCTTTTCCGAAGCCCCGGCGATTACCTTGACGGCGCCGGTCTCGACCTCGGCGCCCACCTCCAGCAGAAGCTGCTGCACGTCGGGCGGCAGTTTTTCCCAAGCCGCATCGTTGATGAAGGCGGCGAAGGTGACGGTGCCGAGGCTGGCATTCTTCGAAACCGTCTTCGTCACCTCGTTCAGCTTCAGCGCCGGAATGCCCAGCGGTGTATAGGCCGCGCCCTGAATCGTGCCGCGCGACAGCGCGACGTAGAAATCGCCCGCCGCCACCTTGACCGGCACCGCGCCGATCGATTCCAGCACCATCGCCCCGGTGCCGCCGGCGGCCCGCATCTTGAGACCCTTCACCTGGGCCAGATCGGTGATGGGCTGGTCCGACTTCATCACGAACTGATAGGGCGGCGACACCATCAGCCACAGCGGCCTGAGGCCCAGCGGCTTGTATTCCTGTTCATAGAGGATTTCCTCGTTCAGCCTCCGGAAGGCGCGCACCGCCTTGCCCACGTCGGTGAACAGGCCGGGCAGCTCGATGACGCTGGTCAGCGGCATCTTCTGGGTCGAATAGACGATGCCGACGAAACCGATATCGGTGATGCCCGAGCGCACCGCGTCCAGCATCCCGTTGGCCTTGGCCAGTTGCTGGGCCGGGAAGTGGCGGATCTTGACGCGCCCGTTGCTGCGTTCTTCGACCAGCTTGATGAACTTCTGCGAATAGAGTTTCGAGGCGATATGGGTCAGCGGGAACTGGTCCGCCAGCTTCAGCGTTATCACTTCCTGCGCCGATACCCGCGCGGTTCCGGCGCCGAATGTCAGCAGCAGCGCGGCAAGGGCCGTGGCCAGTGTCTTGCGTAACATGATGTTTCCTCCTGTCTGAACGTCCCGTTCCCATCGGGGGCGCATGGCGCAGCCACCTTCCCGGCGGTCCGGCCGGCGCGCCCGACAATCCGGCCACCCCGAATCGCACGAATCCATCTTTGCGCCGGTTGCGAGCATTATGGCCGTGACCGAAAATCTGTAAACAAAATTATCTTGATGCTGGATATTTTCCGGCATCTACGCCATTTCTGGATTGATTGCTGATGTTTTGTATACAAAATATGCCGATCAGGATTGACGAAGGGAAGCAAATGAAGCCGTCCGATTCGGAACTGCTGTCGGATTTCGTGGCCCGAAACCTGGCCCGCGAGATCGAGACCGGCGAATTCTCGCCCGGAGAGCGGCTGTCCGAGGAAGCCATCGCCCGGCGCTTCGGCGTCAGCCGCGGCCCGGTGCGCGAGGCCATCCGGCAACTGGCGCGCGAGGAACTGGTGGTTCTGCGTCCGCGCCGGGGGGCGGTGATTCCCACCCTGACCCCCACCGAGGTTGCGGAGATGTACGAGGTGCGCGCCGCCCTCTATGCCGCCTCGGTGCGGCTGGTGGCCCGGCGCGTGGGGCGGGGGGAAATCCCGGCCGGGGAACTGGAGCGCTATGTGTCCCTGCGCCAGCGGCTGGTCGAAATGGCCGAGGACCCGACGACAACCGCAAGAGACTTCGCACAGGTCACGCAGGCGATTTCGGCCTTCACGGTGGAGTGGTGCGGCAATCGCCGCCTGCAGGAAAGCCTCGGCAAGATGACCCGCCAGACCTATCGCTACTACTCGGAACTGGCCTGCGGCAACCTTGCGCATCGGAAGGTGATCACCCGTCTGGGCGGGGTCATGTATGCCGCGATTCTCGCCGGAGAGGCAGAGCTGGCCAGCGCCCTGGCCTGGCGCATCGTCGAGGCCAACCGCGAAGCGGTACTGGCGCAACTCGAAAGCGCGCCGCCGGGCGATGCGGCCGCGAAAGGGCGCGGGAGTTGACCAGACCCGCATTCATCCTCGATCTGGACGGTACGATCTACCGGGGCGGCACTGCGATCCCCGGCGCGAGAGGCTTCGTCGAATGGCTGCGCGAAAACGGATCGCCGTTCCTTTTCGTGACCAACCGCGCCAACCGCACCCCGGCCGAAGTGGCGCGCCAGCTGGCCGGCATGGGCATCGCCTGCGGGGCGGACTCGGTGCTGACCTCGGCGCAGGCGACGGCGATGGTTCTGGGGCCGGTCAGGGCGTATGTGATTGGCGGTGACGGCATCAGGCAGGCGATCGCCGAAATCGGCGGCGCGGCGGATGCGGCCGAGCCGGACGTGGTGATCGTCAGCCACGACCCGGCGATCAGCCACGAAAAGCTGACCCGCGCCACCCGCCACGTTCTGGGCGGCGCGGCTCTGGTGGCCACCAATGCCGACCGCATCATCCTTACCCCCGAAGGCGCGCTGCCCGAAGCCGGCCCGCTGGTCGCCGCGATCGAGAATGCCACCGGACGCACGGCCCGGATCATCGGCAAGCCCGACCCCGCGATCATGGACGCCGCCGCGCGCCGCATGGGCGTCGCAAACGAGGATTGCATCGCGGTCGGCGACAACCTGATGACCGACATCCCGGCAGCCCACGCGGCGGGCATGAAATCCGCCCTCGTCCTGACCGGAGTTTCCCGGCGCGAGGAGATCGAGACGGCACCCTGTGCACCGACATGGGTGGCCGACGATCTGCGGGAGTTGCCCCGGATCCTGCCCCGGCGCTGAACTGTCTCCGGGCGAAGCCTGCATGTCATGCCCGGATCGGCGAAGACCTCGACGCCCGCGTCATTCCCGACATGCAGGTGCTGCAGGCGGCGTTCCGCAACGCCGGAATCGAGGTGATGTACGCGACCATCGAGAGTCTCACGCTTGACGGGCGCGATGGCGGTTACGGCGTCACGATCGGGAACCGCGGGTCGAAGTCGTCCATCGCGCCGAACAGGGCCGCCAGTTTCCCGGCATCGGGACGATAGACCGGCAGCCCGGCGGCCTCCAGCTTGCCCAGCAGCGCCTGCTCGGCGCCAAGGATCATCTCGGTCAGCTGCGGGCTGGCGGCCTTGAAAGCGCCAAGCCACTGCTTTTCCCGGTCGCTCAGCCGCGCCCAGGTCCGGGCCGAGATGCCCACCGTGCCGGTCAGCCGGTATCGCCGGTTGAAGACGACATCAGCGCGATGCGGACCTTCAGCCCTTCGAGATCGGCGGGCACCTTCACCGGCACCTTCGAGAAGATGGTGGAATACCCGACCTCCATCCAGGCCAGCGGCACGAGGCCGGCCCCGGGAAAGAGCGCGCGCGCCGACGCCCGTCCGGGCCGCGGGGGCCACGGTGGGGGTGGCGGATCGGTTCGGACTTGCCGCTCGCTGCGGTCAGAGGAACTGCGAAAGGATCCGTTCGAAAATGCGGCGCAACTGTTCCCGGCTGACCGGGTCCGGCCCCATCTGCCGCTGCATCAGGTACCGGAACACGCCGTCCAGCATCGCATAGAGCAGGTCGATATCATCGGGGATCTCCCGGTCCAGTCGACGGTAGGCCTTGCGGACGATGCCGATCAGCATGGCCTCGATCTCGTCCGCGACGGGGCGGAAGGTGTCGTCGAACATCGCCTGGTTGCGGATGTCGTACCACAGCTTGTGGATCATCTCGTCATCGACGATCGCCGCCACCAGTTCCCCGGAAAACGCGGCGATCACCTGCTCGCGCCCCTCGGCCCGGTCGAGGGCCTCGGAGAAGCGGCGCACGAATTCGTCCTTGTAGGTGCGCACGCAAAAGATGATCAGGTCCGAGCGGTCCTCGAAATAGTAATGCAGCATTCCCAGCGACAGGTCGCTTTTCGCGGCGATGTCGCGCAGGCTGGTATTGGCGTAGCCCAGTTCCTTGAGCGCCTCCAGCGCGCTGGAGGCGATCTGGAGCTTCTTTTCCTCCCGCTTGGCGCGCTTGCGCGCGTTGCGTTGGCGGAGTTTTGCCGGCAATTCGTTCATGGCCTGTCACATGCACCGTAAGCGGCCGCATTTCAACCGTTCGTCACCCCGACAGGGCATTCACGAAGATCCGCGGCAGTCTGGACCAGCCCGGCCGATAGTGGAATTCGGTCAGCAGTTTCCCCAGCTTGTGCTGTTTCCTGTTGGTCACGAAGAAGGGCGGGCGCGGCAGCAGGGTCAGCTGCCCCGACAACAGCCCCCGCGGGAAGGGCCGCCACGGCGCCTCGATCACCGTGCGTTCGGTGTCCTCCAGCATGAAGGCGTTGTGCACCGTCCCGATCCCCGAGCCGATGTCGTCGAGGCTGTGCCCCGGAAACGCGCCCCAGGGGCAGGTCGGCGAAAGAAAGGCCAGCGCGTTCCACGTGTTGATGGCGATGGTGCCGTATTTCAGATCGGCGACGATCTCCTCGAACCGGCGCCGGCCGATGCGGCGGATGGTGCGCGGGTGGATCAGGATATTGGCCCCCAGCGTCCCCCACAGCGCCTCGTTCGCCCAGGCCACCGCCGCGCGCAGATAGGTTTCGGGATCGGGCGCGTCGATCTCCTTGACGCCGAGGGCGGGGGCGAACACCTCGCACTCGCGGTTGTAGGCGTCTTCCGAGATCTCGCCGATCACCAGCGGCGGCGCCACCGGGCCGCGATCCACCACCGTCGCGTTGCCGGCGGCTTCCGCATAGGCCGCCAGCCGCGATTCGGTCCCCGGATACCAGGCCGGCCGGGTCGAGGCGGCGAACAGCGCCTTCACCTCGTCCAGCAGCCGCGCCCCCCTGTCCCAGCCGCGGGGCATGATCAGCGCCTGACAGGCCACGCAGTTGTGGCCCGAATTGTGCAGCTTCATCGTGGCGATGCTTTCGGCCTGATAGCGCAGGTCGGCCGCGCTCCACGGCCCCGGAACCACGATGGTCGGGCTGACCGAGCCCAGCTCGGACGTGAACCGCCGCCGGTTCTTCGGGGTGCCGGCCTTGCGGTTCCGCTCGCCCTCTTCGCCGGTGCCCCAGACGATCGCGTCATGGGTCGCGTCCGAGCCGGTGATGTGCAGCTCCTCGACGACCGGGTGTTCGCACAGATAGGCCCCGCCGCGCGCGTCGCCCTTGACGATGCGCAGCGCGTCGATGTCGATGAAGGGCTTCATGGCGATCCGGTAGCAGTCGGTCAGATAGTCGTTGACCGGGTTCATCTTGAGGATCACCACCTGGTTTTCGACGATCAGCTTGTGCAGCACGTCAAGCGGCGTGATCGCCGCGACATTGCCGGCGCCCAGCACCAGCGCGACCTTGCCCCGGCGCCGCGCGGGCGGGGTGTCGTAGACACGCGCCGCATGCGCCTTCAGGTCGGCCGCGCTCACGCCCCGCTGCATCCAGATCTCGGCCCGCACGCCCGACAGCAGCAGCCGGTCCCAGAACGAATGCGGCATCGCCTGCACGGCGGTCTGCCCGGTGACGAGCGTCCGCGTCTTCACGCCGTCCAGGTAGGACTTGCCGTCGATCCCGCGCAGGGTCTCGATATAGGCATTGACGCCCGCCATCGTCGCGTAGGGTCCGGCGAACCATTCCTCGCCGGCCAGCGGCGTGCCGGGTTGCAGCCCCTTCTTGCGCGCCGACAGCTCGGCCCAGCCCTCGGCCACCTGCATGATGCCGTCCTTCATCGCCTCCAGCAGGGCGATGCGGTCCTCGGCCGTCCGCCGCGCCCAGTCGTGCCTGGCCGCCTCCAGCGCCTCCAGCGCCGCGTCGTATTCGGCCAGAAGCGCGTCCTGATCCGGGATCGTGAGTTGTGCGCCATCCATGATCAGACCCCCCGTTCCAGCAGCACGTCGCCGAACTGTTCGCGCAGCCTGTTCTTCAGAACCTTGCCCGTGGCGCTGAGTTCGATCGCGTCGGTAAAGATCACCGCGTCGGGGATCTGCCACCGGGCCACCCGCCCCTCGTAAAGCGCGCGGATCTCCTCTTCGTCGGGGTCGTGGCCTTCGGCCCTGACCGCGACGATCACCGGGCGTTCGTCCCATTTCGGATGCCGCGCGCCGATCGCCGCGGCCAGCGCGATGCCCGGATGCTCGACGGCGATGTTTTCCAGATCGACCGAGGAAATCCACTCGCCGCCCGACTTGATGATGTCCTTGGTGCGGTCGCGGATGGTCATGTAGCCGTCCGCGTCGATGCTGGCCACGTCGCCGGTGTCGAACCAGCCGTCCGGGGAGAGGGCGCTTTCCTCCTTGCCGAAGTAGCGCGCGACCACCCAGTGCCCGCGCACCTGAAGCGCGCCCTGCGCCTGCCCGTCATGAGGCAGGGCCGCGCCGTCCTCATCGACGATCCGCAACTCGATGCCGAAGGGCGGCCGCCCCTGGCCGAGGCGCAGCAGCGCCAGCGCGTCGGCGTCGAGGTTGAGATGCTTGCCCTTGATCTGGTTGGCGGTGCCCAGCGGGCTGGTCTCGGTCATCCCCCAGGCATGGATGGTTTCGCAATCGTATCGCTCGCGGAAGGTGGCGATCATCGACGGCGGCGCGGCCGAGCCGCCGATCACGTTGCGCCTGAGGCTCTCCATCTTCGACCCCGACGCCTCGGCGGCGGCCAGCAGCATCATCCAGATCGTCGGCACCCCCAGCGCCAGCGTGACCTTCTGGTCGTCGATCAGCGCCAGCAGGCTGTCGCCGTCCAGCGCCGGCCCCGGCATCACCAGCCTGGCCCCGACCATCGCCGCCGCGTAGGGCACCCCCCAGGCACTGGCGTGAAACATCGGCACCACCGGCAGGATCACCTCGCGCGCCGACAGGTCCAGCGCGTCGGGCAGCGCGATCGAGAACGTGTGCAGCAGGGTCGAGCGGTTGGTGTAGAGCACCCCCTTGGGGTTGCCGGTTGTGCCCGAGGTATAGCACAGCGAACAGGGCGCGGTTTCCTCCAGCACCGGCCATTCCGCCGGCTCCGACCGCACCAGGTCGTCGAAAAAAAGCGCCTCGGGCAGGGCGGCCAGCACCTCTTCGTCGCGCGACCCCATGAAGATGAAATGCTCGATCGAGCCCAGATGTTCCTTCGTGCCAACGATCAGCGGCATGAAGGTCTTGTCGAAGAAGATCGCCCGGTCGGCGGCGTCGTTGACGATGAAGATGAACTGCTGCGGCGCCAGCCGGGGGTTCAGCGTGTGGCAGACCATGCCCCCGCCCGAGACGCCGAACCAGATCTTCAGATGCCGGTGGTTGTTCCAGGCCAGCGTGGCGACCCGGTCGCCTTCGCCCAGGCCAAGCGCGCGCAGCCCGGCCAGCAGACGGCGCGACTGGTCCTCGACCTCGGCCCAGGTGGTGGCGGTCAGGGCGCCGTCGGTTTCGCGCGACACGATCTCGGTGTCGGCATGGCAGGTGGCGGCGTGGCGGATCAGGTCGCTGATCAAGAGCGGCCGCTGCATCATCGAGCCGGACATGGGCGTCTCCCTCATCATCGGTTCAGTTCGTTGCCGCCGCGGCCACCGCCGCGGGACGGTTGGCGGTGGACCTGCCGCGGGCGGCCTTGATCATGTCGGCGCATTTCTCGCCAATCATGATCGACGGCGCGTTGGTATTGCCGCCGATCAGCCGGGGCATGATCGAGGCATCGGCAACCCGCAGCCCCTCCAGCCCCCGCACCCGCAGTTCGGGATCGACCACCGCCATGTCATCGACCCCCATCCTGCAAGTGCCGACCGGGTGATAGACGGTATCGGCGCGCGAGCGGACATGGGTTTCCCATTCCGCATCGGTCATGCCGTCATGCACGCCGAACAGTTCCTTGTGGTTGTAGTCCGCCAAGGGCGGCGTGGTCAGGATCTCGCGCGTCATCCGCGCGCCCCTGATCAGGGTCTGCACGTCGCGCTCGTCAGAGAGGAATTTCGGGTCGATCCCCGGCGCCTCCATCGGATCGGCCGATTGCAGGAACACCTCGCCCACCGAATGCGGCCGCAGCACGCAGACATGGCAGGAATAGCCGTAACCCATGTGCAGCTTGCGCGCGTGGTCGTCGACGATCGAGATCACGAAATGCAGCTGCACGTCCGGTTTCGGCAGCGCCGGGTCGGTCTTGAGGAACGCGCCCCCCTCGGCAAAGGGCGAGGCGATCATCGACCGTCCGTCCCTGCGCCATTTCAGGATATGTTTCGTCAGGTTCGCGGTGCCGGCCAGGCCGATGCCGAAATTGTCGGTATCCTTCGACTTGAAGGCCAGCACGAAGTCGATGTGGTCCTGAAGGTTCCGGCCGACGCCGGGCAGTTCGTGCACGGTTTCGATCCCGTGCCGGCGCAGCTCCTCGGCGCGGCCGATGCCCGAAAGCATCAGGATCTGGGGCGAGCCGAACGCGCCCGAGGACAGGATCACCTCGTGCCGGGCGCGCACGGTCTCCTCCGCCCTGCCCTGCCGGTAGGCGACGCCCACGGCGCGCTTGCCCTCGAACAGGATCTTCGTGGTGCGCGCGCCGGTGATCACGGTCAGGTTCGGCCGCTGGCCCATCACCGGGAACAGATAGGCCGCCGCCGCCGAGCAGCGTTCGCCGTTCTTCGCCGGATCGTGGAACTGGGTCACCTGATACTGGCCGACCCCTTCGTGTTCGCCGCGGTTGAAATCTTCGATACGGCGGTATTGCAGCCGGGTGGCGGCCTCGATGAAGGCCTCGGTGATCGGGCGCGGGGCCTTCTGGTCGGACACCTGCAACGGCCCCGAGCCGCCATGCATCTCGTCCGCGCCGCGCTCGTTGTTCTCGGCCTTGCGGAAATACGGCAGGACGCTTTTCCAGTCCCAGCCCTCGCAGCCCATCTCGGCCCATTCGTCATAGTCCGAGGCGTGCCCGCGCACATAGAGCATGGCGTTGATCGCGCTCGACCCGCCAAGCGCGCGCCCGCGCGGCTGATAGCCCCTGCGCCCCATGAGCCCCGGCTGCGGCACCGTCTCGAAGGCCCAGTTGTTGATCTTCGCGGGCTTGCCCGGCAGCATCGCCACCACGCCGGCCGGCGCGCGCACCAGAATGCCGTCGCCCTGCCCGCCCGCCTCCAGCAGGCAGACGGACACGTCCCGGTCCTCGCTCAGCCGCGCGGCGATCACCGCCCCGGCCGAGCCGCCGCCGACTACGACATAATCGAATTCCATCGTCCTTTCCTCCCTCTCCCTCGCACGGCGCGCCGCCGGTGCCGAAGTTGTCGCGTGTATCGGACAAAAAATCGGACGCTTGTCCAGAACTTTTTTCGGAATGCTCTGCAGCGATGTGCCAGACGCCCCCTCCCCCGCGCCTTTCAACATTTCTTCGCCAGAGCAAAGCCCTTGAAAAGGCACCGTATTTCCGCCTGAACGATCATTTTTGTTCCCTGTATTGCGCGCCACCTCGCCTCTTTCCCGGCGGAGTCGTTTACACCCGATAAGGATGGCTTATCAGGATTATTGAAACCAGTTTGGCATTTCGTGGATTCCTACCCGCGCCAAGAAAAATCCGGGACCTTCAAACCCCGTCGATCAGGATATCCAATGCACGCTTCCTCCTGCAGGCCCCTCTCCCGCGCATGGGTGGTCACTGTAGAGCCAGAGACATCCGGAGGACATGCAAGGCTTGCTTCAAACGGATAGCGTCCCGAGGGTTGGCGCAATTTTTTTCCCGTGGCTCGGCCGCCGTTGCAGGGCGGCGTCTTCTGCCGGGTCCGTGGCGGCAGTTGCACTTGGGCCGCGTGCCGGTGTCTATTGCGGGCTGCGAGCCGTCGGTCAGAATGGGGAGAGGCAATGACATCCGTGGCGCAGATCGAGCGGTCCTCGGTCAGGATCGCGAAATGGGCCAATCTGTGGATGGCTGCGGCTGGCGTGACGGCGGCGCTGGTGACCAACGCCGACGCGCTGATGCTGGACGGGGTGTTCTCCGGCGTGAACTTCATCATCGCCATCGTGGCGCAGCGGGTCGCGGCTTCGGTCGCGCGGGAACCGGACGCCGGGCGGCCCTTCGGCTACGAAATCGACGAATCCGTCTATGTCATGTTCCGGGCGCTGATCCTTCTGGGGATCATCGCGGTGGCGGCCTTCATGGCGGTGGACAAGATCCTGGCCTATGCCTCGGGCGCGGAGATCGAGCCGGTGCGCTTTGACCGGATCATGGTGTATGTCGGGCTGATGGTGGCGACCAGTGCGGGGCTTGCGGCGGTACATCACCGGAACTGGCGGCGCACGGGAAAGACCAGCCGCCTGTTGGCCGCAGAACGGTCGGCCGCGATCATCGACGGCGCCTTGAGTGCCGGGGCGGGGATCGCCTTCCTCGTGTTCGGCGCGATGCGCGGCACGGCGCTGGACGTGCTGGTGCCGGTGGCGGATTCCTTCGTGATCCTGATATTGTGCCTCGTCATGCTGCCGCAGCCGCTGGGCCTGTTCCGCGGCGCCTTCGACGAGGTTCTGGGCGTGGGCCTGCCGCCGGACGAGCGGGACCGGACCTTCGACTGCGTCCGGCCGGTGCTGGACGGGATGGGCCTGCACCTTGCCGAGATCGCCGCTATCCGCACCGGACGCATCCTCTCCGTGCTGGCATATGCGCGCAGCGATACGCCGGTTTCCGGCGAGACGCTCGATCAGGCGCGCGAGCGGGTCGCGCAGCAACTGCACCGGCTGCACGGGAGGGCCCGGGTCGAAATCGTGCTGACCGGAGAAACGGCGGCGGAACCGCCGGAATGAGCGACAGCTGCCCGCCCCCGGAAATCTTCGGGAAACCTCAAGGCAAGCGCCGGCACGAACGTCGGAAAGTGTTCGACCCGCTGTCATGACGTGACCGCCGCCCTGACGGCATCGCTACGCCGGCACATGTCCGCGATCCCCCAAGAAACAGCCGCAATACTGCCACGTTCTCTTGCATAGTGAATGATGGGCGCGAGCCCCCTGGCGGGCCGCCGGGCCGGTGACGCGGACCGAAACGAAGGGCGCTGCCGCCCGCCACAATCATGAGGCTGGCAAGATGAAGATTCTGGTCGTTGACGATGATCTCCTGATTCACAGGATACTGGAAAAGACGCTCTACCTGTCGAACTTCAAGGACGTGGCATTCGCCGCCTCCGCCGAGGAGGCCGCCCGGATCGTCACGCGGGCGGGGGCGCCGTTCGACTGCCTGCTGATCGACATGAAGATGCCGGGCGCGGATGGCGACCGGCTCTGCCGGTGGGTGCGCAAGCAGCCGGGATACGACAAGACCCCGATCGTGATGATCACGGCGCTGGGGGACAAGCCGGACATCGACCGCGCCTTTGCCGCCGGCGCCTCGGACTATGTCACCAAGCCGCTCAACCTGCCCAACCTCGTCTACCTGATGGAGCAGATCCGGCTTTCCATGAAGAAGAAGGAGGCCCGCGACCGCAACCGGGCCAGGGCCGGCCAGGAGGCCGCGGAGGACGGCAGGCTGGGTTTCCCCGAACCCGTGCTGCTCGGCAGGATCCCCGGCGAGATCGAACTGGCGTCGATGGAGAAATACCTGATCCGGCTGAGCAAGTCGGGGATCCGCTACGAGGCCGGTTTCGCCTTTGTCATCAGGGACGCGGCGCGGCTGCATTTCGTCTGCCCCGACCACATCTTCCGCAGGATCCTCGAAGTCGTCGGCGGAAAGATTGCGGCGGCCCTTGCCGGGCGCAACGCGCTCATCGCCTATGCGGGATACGGTGCCTTCGTCGGGGTTGCCGACGGGCTGAGCAGCGAGGAAGAAGACCGCGACACTCTCGAAAGAGTGGTGCAGGCCGGGCTGGAAAACCTGAAGATCCCCACGCCGCAGGGCGATGTCCTGCACGTCGTTCCGATCATGAGCCTTCCGCAGGCGCTCTGCTTTGCCGAGGGGCAGAAGGCGGTCGATGCCCTCTATCGCCACATCGGCGAGGCCGAGGCGCGATGCTGGTCCGAATCCCTGGCGGTGTGAACCGCGCGGCGTGTCGGGGCGGTCGTTGACCGGACCGGCATTGCCCATCCTGCAGATCGCGATCGGGCTGCCCCCGGACTCATCCGTCGCCTTTCGCGGCCCCCGCGTCCAGATCCTCCAGCCTGCCGTTGCCCGACATCAGGATCGCGACCCAGCGCAGCCCCGGCACATGGGCAAAGACGATCATCATGCAGACCGTGATCGGCACGCTCAGGAACGCGCCAGGTATTCCCCACAGGGCCGACCAGACCGTCAGCGCCAGTATCACCATCATCGGCGACAGGTTCAGTTTCCTGCCGGTCAGCGCCGGCTCCACGACATTGCCGATGAAGAACTGCACCAGCCCGCATCCCAGGACCACCACGAGAAAGGGCGTGATCGTGTCGAACTGCACCAGCGCCACCAGCGCCGGGAGAAAGACGGCGATGATCGAACCGATCGACGGGATGAAGTTCAGGGCAAAGGTCAGGATTCCCCATGTCTCGGCGAAATCCAGCCCCAGCAGCTTCATGATGACATAGCTGATCAACGCGGTCACGAGGCTGATCAGGCTCTTGATGCCGACATAGCTCTGCACGCTTCGGGCGCTGCGCTGGATGGTCCGGGCGGCCTCGGCGCCGAAATCTGAATTCGGAGAGACCAGGTCCAGCCTCTTGCGCATCAGGACCCTGTCGGCCATGAGAAACGCGGCGAACAGCGACATCATGAAGACCTGCCCCAGAAAACCGCTGGCCGAGTTCACCGTGCCCAGCACCAGCCCGGCCACATCGACGCCCTTGATGGCCTCCAGGATCCGGGCGGCGAAATCCTCGCCGACGATCTCGACGATCCGTTTCAGGATCGCGTCGAATTTCGCCTCATAGCGCGGGACCGCGGCGGCAACCTCGCGCGCCTGGCCGAACAGCACGCTCAGCACCACGAGCAGGCCGGCAAGGGCGATCGCGATCGCGACGATGCTGGCCACCCACCCGGGCAGTCCGCGCCCGCCGAACCTGAGCGAGGCGATCCGGTCCCTCAGACTGCCCAGCAGGGTCACCAGCAGGGCCGCCTCGGTCAGCGGGATCAGGAATCCCCTGCCGAAATACAGCCCCGCCACCGTGGTCGCGATGATGATCATCGAAAAGGCCCAGGCGGCAAGAACCCTGAAGCCATCGGATCCCGCGTTTGGCGACTTGTCCATCCGTGGTGCCGTTCCCGGTCTTGGCCCTTGCCCGGCCGTCTGGCAAGGGGCGGTTTGCGTCGTGCCTCAGAACCGGATGCGTCCCGGCCGTGGCAGGATGTCGTCTCCGGCCAGCGCCATTGCGCCGGCGGATTTCAGCGCCTCCCGGCGGGGCGGCGAAAACGGTTTCCCGAACACGGTGTCCCCTCCATTTCTGTCGCGCCGCACCGGGGCATTGACCGAAGCATATCCGTTTCTTTCTGGTCGTAAATGCCCCCGCCGGAGGCACCGCCCTTTCACCGTCAGGGGGAAGGGCTCGAAAGTCGTGGCGGGTGCGCGGGGCCCGCCGCCGCTTATGTCAGCTCCTGCACCGCCATCCCGGCCCGGCTGCCATGGTCTGCCGCTCCAGCGGCGTCACGTTGCGGAAGTGGAAAAGCCTGTTCACCCTGCCCGCCTGGCGCGCCAGGTCCTGAAACATCCGGTCGGTTTCCGCGCGGATGAAGCTGTCCGGCGTCACCACCTCCTGCGCGGCCGCCACCCGTGGCGAAAACGCCCCGAAAACCGAAACGACCAGAATGGCCATCGAAATCGCGCGCGCAATCATCTGAACACCTGAAGGTTACGTTAAGTAAATTTCCAGCGATGGTGCGCGTCGGCAGCGGCGAGAGTCAACCCGGTCTCAAGGTGATTGCCGCCCGGATGCCGCTCAAGATTTCGGCATCGCGGTGCGGAACCTGTGCAACAGTCAGCCGCCTCGCGCGGCAACGGCCGTTCGCCACCGTCGAACGGCCGCGGGGTGACGATCCTCTCGGACATGGTCTATCGGCCCTGGTCGCTGGAGGGCAAACGCATCGGAACCGT
>JALTNO010000127.1 GCA_027000645.1 Paracoccaceae bacterium
ACCCAGATGTCCTTCTATGCCGCCACCAAGAAGGCGACCGAGGCGATGGCGCATTCCTACGCCCATCTCTACCGCCTGCCCACGACCATGTTCCGCTTCTTCACCGTCTACGGCCCCTGGGGCCGGCCGGACATGGCGCATTTCAAGTTCACCCGCGCCATTCTCGAAGGCCGGCCGATCGAGGTCTACAACCGCGGCGAGATGAGCCGGGACTTCACCTATATCGACGATTTGGTGGACGGGATCACCGGGCTGATCGAGGCCGTGCCCGGCGAGGCCCCGGTATCGGAGCGCGACAGCCTCAGCCCCGTCGCCCCCTTCCGCATCGTCAATATCGGCAACAGCGCGCCGGTGAAGCTGATGGACTTCATCACCGCCATCGAAGCCGCCTGCGGACGCGAGGCGGAAAAGATCATGCGGCCCATGCAACCCGGCGACGTGCCCGCCACCTGGGCCGATACCGGGCTGTTGCACGATCTCACCGGATATGTCCCGCGGGTGGGTGTGCGCGAAGGCGTGCAGCGCTTCGTGGACTGGTTCCGCGACCATTACCACGCCTGATCGCCGCAAACGTTTCGCACGCGAAACATTCCATTCACGGAATGTCAGTTTACGGAGCGCCCGGCCAGCCAGCCCCGGAGATCTTCCAGGAGCGCCTCGTCCACCTTCGGGCCGGTCAGTTCGATCCGCCCCTTGCCGGGATGGAAGCTCAGGGACACGCCCGGCGCGGCATATTCCCGCTGCACGGCCGGCCGGTCGGACCCGGCCCGCCTTTCGGCCTTTTCCGGCAATGTGACGGCTTCAGCTTCCGGGGCAGGGGCGTTCCGGGCCTCGATCGCGGCGGCCAGAATCCGCATCTCTTCCCCGGCATTTCGCCCTGGCGAAGATTCGAGTCTGACCCGCACCTTAGAGACGAATTCAGGGTCGTGCAGAAGCGCCCGCGCCAGCGCCAGGCCAAGTTTCTCCGAGATCGCGGTGGGATGTTTCAGAACGCCGTCGAACGCCTCGACCAGGGAAATGAAGGTACCGATCTTGGATCGCTTCGACCGGGTGGTGGCGCCGAACAGCCCCTGCAGCGCCGCGCGCTGATCGGGATAGACCCCTTCGCGCAGGGCCTGAACGACGATCCGGGCGCGCTCGTAGAAGCTCAGATTCACCCGGATCTCGTTTTCCTCGACCATCGCCACATAGGCCGCCTGCGCCGTTTCGGGCGCAATCACGCGGGCGCGGATGGTGGCAAAACGCTCCTCCCCGGTTTCGGAGTGAAGCCTGCGCAGGGCGGTCAGCCGCCGCCAGCCCGAAATCAGCCCGTAGATCGCCCCCGAGGCGGCAGGTTCGGGCAGGCGGATCACCTCGACCGGGGTCTGCTGGCCGCGGGCGCGCATCGAATCCATCAGCGCGCCCAGTTCATCCTCGTCCTGCACCATCCGGTCGCGCACCAGATACCCCTCGTCCACCGCCTCCAGCGGCAGCAGCTCGATCATCAGCCCGTCGGCCCGCGCCGCATCCAGCGCCGCCGTCAGCTCCTCCAGCGCCGCACGCGCCGAGGCATCGCCCGCCACCTGGGCAATCGGAGCCGACCCGATCGCCATGGATTTCGCCTCCGGCGCCCGCTGTCCCTCCAGATAGCCCGGCTGCGCCGGGGTGAGCCGCTTGCGTCTGGCCATCGCCTGTCCTCCTTGCCCGATCCGGCACCCATGCCTGCCACGGAAAGCTTTACGCTCTCTCGACCGCCCGTTCGGCGGCTGTCTTCTCGTCCCGCCGCCAGATGCCCAGCAGCAGCCGCTTGAAGGCGGCATAGGTGGCGTCAAAGGTTTCGCGCCCGCGGGCATAGGTTTCGCGGTTGAAATCGCGGTAATCGGCCTCGTAGATGCCGCTGACCTGCTCGCCCGCCTGGCCGATCAGGGCGGTGAAGTCCTGCCGGTGCGGGGACAGGGTGCGCCCCATATAGGCCTGGATCAGCGCCGCCAGCTCTCCCTGCTGGGCGCCGTCATAGCGGGTGATGACCGCCCGCACCGCATCCCATTCGAACGCCATGCCAGGCCGCCCCAGCGCCCGGGCAGCCATGTTCTCGCCCTCCTCGATCGAGGCAAAGGTGGCGTGCAGCATGTCGAAGAACCGCCCCGTGGAATCGAATTCCAGGAACGACGCCCCCAGCGGCACCAGCAGGATGTCGGCCGCCGCCAGCCCGTTGATGGTGAGATAGCCAAGCGCCGGCGGCGTGTCGATGAACACCAGGTCATAGGCGTCCAGCACCCCGTCGGCACCCAGCCGGTCGGTCAGCGCGTCCCACAGCTTCCAGCTGCGCGCCTGCATCCGCCACACGGGGATCTGGAACTCGGCCCAGTAGAGGTTCAGCTGGGCGCCGATCAGGTCGATATTGGGCCAGTGGGTCTTGCGGATCACGTCGGCGGCGCGCATCTCCAGCGCCGTGCTCAGCGCCTCGTCCAACGGCAGCGGCGCCTCGCCCCGGCCCACCCGAATCCGGTTTTCCTCGCGCAGATGTTCGGCGTAATGGCGCGCCAGCAGCGGAAAGGCGGTGCCCCATTCATCCTCGACCTGCCCGCCGAAGATCGAGGTCATCGATCCCTGGCTGTCGAGGTCGATCACCAGCACCCGGTAACCGTCGAGCGCCGCCGACATGGCCAGATGCGCCGCCGTCGAGGTCTTGCCCACGCCGCCCTTGAAATTGGCCACCGCCACCAGCTTGGCCGGAAGCCCCTCGGGCCGCCAGGGCAGGTAGTTCTTGGCCTTCGACCCCTGGGCGCCGAAGAACGCCCGCAGCCGCAGCACCTCGTCAAGGGTGAACCACTTGGCTCCGCCGGGCGATTCCGACCGGCCCTGGGGCAGATCCGGGTTCTGACGCAGCACACGGCGGAAATGCGCCTGTGCCACCGGGATCAGGTAGCGGCAGATTTCCCAGGTCGAGAACAGCCGCAGCGTCTTGCGCCCCTCTTCGTTCAGTCCGCGGCTGGCCAGGTCCGCCCGCCCGCGGGCGCAGGCCTCGGCGATGTGCGCAAAGCCGTCGGTTCCGGTGGGCGGGTCCAGCTCGGCCAGCGCCGCATCCGGGTCGATGTTGAAATAGGGAGGAAGGCCCGTTCCTGCCGTTCCGTCTCTTGCCATGAGGAAAACCGCTCGATGTACCGCGTTTTCGAAAACATATCATGAAACACGGTACATGAAAGAAAAACGGGAACAACCCTTCCTTTTCCTAGGCAATTCCGGGGCCTGATGTTGCCGATATACCGCAGGATCGGGGCCGGAGCGAGATCTTCGGGCAGTTAGATTCCCGTTATTCTGTGTTACGCCATTTTGTTGTTCTGGCAGCACGTTGGAATCACGGGCTTTTTTCCCTTTTGCGCGCCCGTCCCCGAATCCGATCCCCCGAAAGATCGAATCCGATCCCACGTTTGTCCGACTCCGAACCCACGATGGCCGGTGCGCAACGCCGTTGCCGGGGCTTGTGGATAACTTTACCCTGTGCGTCATCGAAACCACGAAACCGAGTCGGAAACCGACCATGGGCAGGGCAATGACAGGGACCGGGGCAGGGGGGCTTCTGCCCGAAAGACACCGGCAGGGAGATTTCTTCCTCTGCGACATCTTCGACGCGATTCCCAAGGACGACCTGGCGAGCATGGAGCATCCGCTGTTTTCCCTGGCGACCCGCCCGGACCGGCGGATCCTGCATTATGCTCATAACGGGGTGGAGATCACCGTGACCCCGTCGGTGCGGGGACTGGCCACGATCCACGACAAGGACATCCTGATCTTCTGCATCAGCCAGCTGATGGCGGCGCTCAATGCCGGACGCCGGGTCAGCCGCACGCTGCATCTCAAGGCGCATGATCTGCTGGTGGCGACCAACCGCGAAACCAGCGGCGATGCCTATCGCCGCCTGCGCGAGTCCTTCGAACGTCTCGCCGGCACGCGCATCACCACCAACATCGTTACCGGGGAGGTGGAGACCACCACCGGCTTCGGCCTGATCGAGGGCTGGGAGATCGTGCGCCGCACCCGCGGCGGGCGCATGGTCAGCGTGGCGGTGACGCTTTCGGAATGGCTCTACCGCGCGGTGCTGTCGAAATCGGTCCTGACGCTTTCGCGCGACTATTTCCGTCTGCGCAAGCCTCTGGAGCGGCGGGTTTACGAACTGGCGCGCAAGCATTGCGGCCGGCAGGAAAGCTGGACCGTCTCGGTCGAGACGCTGCTGAAGAAATCCGGCTCCGCCTCGCCCCGGCGGGTGTTCCGCAAGATGCTGCGCGACATGATCGCGGCCGATCACCTGCCCGACTACGCGATGGAGGAACTGCCCGGCGACCTGATCCGCTTTGCCCCGCGCGCGCCGGTGGTGGAAGCCGTCCCGCCGGTGCTGAGCGCGGCGGCTCTGGAACAGGCGCGGGCGCTGATGCCGGGCCGGGACGTTCATGCGCTGGAGGCCGAGTGGCGTGGGGTCTGGGCCCGCACCGGCGGGCAACGGCTGCGCAGCCCCGACGCGGCCTTTCTGGGGTGGGTGAAGAAACGGGCAGGGAGGGCCTCGTGACCTGCGCGCATCCCGTTCCTGCAGAGCCTTCGCCCCCCTCCGCCGGCTGGTCCCGTCCGGTCCCGTTTGCTAGAGAAAGGCCATTGACGATTCAGGAAATTGCCGGCGGAGCCCGAAATGCAGATTGAAGCCGCACCCTTGCCCGGGGTCGTGATCCTGACCCCGCGACGTTTCGAGGATGCGCGCGGGTTCTTTTCCGAAAGCTGGAACCGCCGCCGCCTGGCCGAGCACGGGATCGAGCTGGATTTCGTGCAGGACAATCATTCGCTCTCGCATGAGGCGGGCACGCTGCGGGGTCTGCATTTTCAGGCGCCTCCGCATGCCCAGGACAAGCTCGTGCGCTGCGGGCGGGGGCGGCTCTTCGACGTGGCGGTGGACATTCGCAAGGGCTCGCCCACATATGGGCGCTGGTTCGGGATCGAGCTTTCTGCCGAAAACGGCCGGCAGCTGCTGATCCCCAGGGGCTTCCTGCATGGCTTCGTCACCCGCGAACCCGATACCGAGATCCTCTACAAGTGCACCGACTACTACGCCCCCGACTGCGACGGCGCGGTGCGCTGGGACAGTTGCGGCATCGACTGGGGCCTGACCGGCGATCCGGTGCTGTCGGACAAGGACGCCGCCGCGCCGCCCCTGGCCGAGTTCGACAGCCCCTTCACCTGGGAGGGCGGCGCATGAAACTTCTGGTCTCGGGCGGCGCCGGGTTCATCGGCTCGGCGGTGGTGCGCCGGGCGATTGCCACGGGCCATGCTGTGGTGAACGTGGATGCGCTGACCTATGCGGCCTGTCTCGACAATGTGGCCGAGGTGGCCGACAGGCCGGAATACGCCTTTGTAGAGGCTGATATCCGCGACCGCGCGGCGATGGATGCGGTGCTGGCCGAACACCGCCCCGACGCCATCATGCACCTGGCTGCCGAATCCCATGTGGACCGCTCGATCGACGGGCCCGGCACCTTCATCGAAACCAATGTGAACGGCACCTTCACCCTGCTCGAGGCCGCCCGGGCATACTGGACCGCCCGGGGCCGGCCCGGAACCTTCCGCTTTCACCACATCTCCACCGACGAGGTCTATGGCAGCCTCGGCGCCGAGGGCCGTTTCACCGAAGACACCCCCTATGATCCGCGCAGCCCCTATTCGGCCTCCAAGGCCGCGTCCGACCACCTGGTGCGGGCATGGTTCCACACCTACGGGCTGCCGGTGGTGCTGACCAACTGTTCCAACAATTACGGGCCCTTCCATTTCCCCGAAAAGCTGATCCCGGTGGTCATCCTCAACGCGCTGGCGGGCCGTCCGATCCCGGTCTACGGGCGCGGGGAGAACGTTCGCGACTGGCTTCATGTCGAGGATCACGCCGAGGCGCTGCTGCTGGTCGTGGAAAAGGGCAGGGTGGGGCGGTCCTACAATATCGGCGGCGAGGCCGAGGCCCGCAACATCGACCTCGTGCGCATGATCTGCGCCATTCTCGATCGCAAGTGCCCCGAAGGCGCCCCCCATGCCCGCCTGATCACCTTCGTCGAGGACCGCCCCGGCCACGATCTGCGCTATGCCATCGACCCCACCCGCATCCGCGAGGAGCTGGGCTGGCGGCCTTCCGTCACGCTGGAGGAGGGGCTGGAGCGCACCGTGCAATGGTATCTCGACAACGAATCCTGGTGGCGCGCCCTGCAGGACCGCGAGGGCGTCGGCCGGCGGCTGGGCCGAGGGGCATGACTCCCATGCTTCATCTTGCCGGCAGGGTCTATACCAGCTCAGTGTCTGAGCGGTTTCATTCTGCACGATTTGAGCAGGGTCTTGTAGAGGTCATTCTTGCGGTTGTTGAAGCGGAACTCGGTCTCCTTGAGGAAGACCGGGAAGCT
>JALTNO010000128.1 GCA_027000645.1 Paracoccaceae bacterium
GATCGGCGGATCCGCTCCGAGGGCCGCTGGGCGGTGGAGGGCATCAGCGCCCGGCGCAAGCGGAACATGGGCCGGCTGCGGCGTCTGCAGCAGATGCGGGCCGAGCGGGCGGCGCAGATCCGGCGCCAGGGCGTGGCCGGGCTGAGCCTGGACAGCGGTCCGAAATCCGGGCGCAAGGTGATCGAAGCGAAAGGAATTTCAAAGGCATATGGCGACAAGTTGATCTGCCGGGATTTCTCGCTGACGGTGATGCGCGGGGATCGGGTTGCGTTTGTCGGCCCCAATGGCGTGGGCAAGACGACGCTGCTGAAGATGCTGCTGGGCCAGGTTGCCCCCGACAGCGGAACGGTGATCCACGGCACCAATCTGGAAATCGCGGTTTTCGATCAGGCGCGGGAGCAGCTCGACCCCGATGCCACGCTCTGGGACAGTCTCACCGATGATCCAGGCATGCGGGTGTCGGGGCGGTCGGACCAGGTGATGGTGCGGGGCCGCCCCCGCCATGTGGTCGGCTATCTGAAGGATTTCCTGTTCGACGAGCGCCAGGCCCGCGCCCCGGTGCGGTCCTTGTCGGGGGGTGAAAAGGCGCGGCTGCTGCTGGCCCGGCTGATGGCGCGGCCCTCGAACCTTCTGGTTCTGGACGAGCCCACCAACGATCTGGACGTGGAGACTCTGGACCTGCTGCAGGAGGTGCTGGACGATTACGACGGCACGGTCCTGCTGGTCAGCCATGACCGGGATTTTCTGGACCGGGTGGCCACGGCAACGGTCGCCATGGAGGGGGACGGCCGGGCGGTTCCCTATGCCGGCGGCTGGTCGGACTACCAGGCGCAAAGGCAGGCCTCGGGTCTGGAAAAATCCGAAAAATCAAGAGAGTCCAAGGCGAAGGTGAAGAAGGCGCCGGCCCGGAAATCGGCGGCAAGGCCGGGCCTGACCTTTACCGAGAAGCACCGGCTGGAGGCATTGCCGGAGGAGATCGGGCGGCTTGAGGCAGAGATTGCGAAATTGCAGGAGCTGCTTTCGGATCCCGATCTGTTCGCCCGCGCGCCGGTGAAGTTCCGCAAGGCGACGGAGGCGCTTGCGGCGCGGCAGGAAAAGCTTTCGGCGGCCGAGGAGGAGTGGCTGGTTCTGGCCGAGAAAGCCGAGAAGGCCGGCACGGCGGGGTGAATTCGCCGCGCCGGCTTGTGCAAGGGGTGCGGTTTCAGCGCATCCTGAGCGCGCCGTCGAGACGGATCACTTCTCCGTTGAGATAGCCCATCTCGATGATGAAGCCCGCCAGGCGGGCATATTCCGACGGATCGCCCAGCCGGGGCGGGTTGGGCACGTCGGCGGCGAGCTGGCTCTGGATCTCTTCGGGCAGGCTGGCCAGCATGGGGGTCTTGAAGATGCCCGGGGCGATGGTCATCACCCGGATGCCGCTGGAGGCCAGGTCGCGGGCCATGGGCAGGGTCATGCCGACGATGCCGCCCTTTGAGGCGGAATAGGCGGCCTGTCCCTTTTGCCCGTCGAAGGCCGCGACCGAGGCGGTATTGACGATCACCCCGCGCGCGCCGTCCGGTTCGGGGTCGTTCCTTGCCATCTCGACCGCGGCGAGGCGGGCGACGTTGAACGTGCCCACGAGGTTGACGTCGATGGTGCGGCGGAAGGCGTCCAGCGGGTGGGGGCCGTCGCGGCCGACGGTCTTGATGCCGTAGGCGATGCCGGCGCAGTTGACGCAGGCGGTGATGCGGCCCATGGCCTTCATGGCATGGGCGATGGCCGTCTGCACCGAGGATTCGTCGGTCACGTCGGTTCGGGCGAAATGGCCGCCGATCTCGGCGGCGAGCTTCTCGCCACGTTCGGCATCGCGGTCGAGGATGGTGACCTGTCCGCCATTGGCTGCGATGTGACGGGCGGTGGCTTCGCCAAGGCCCGAGGCGCCGCCGGTAATCACCGCGGCGGTCGTGGAAAGTTGCATGGGTTCGCTCCCGTCATTTGAACATGCGTTCATTTAGACGCGATGGGGTTGCGCTGTCCAGCGGTTGCGGGCGGCGTGTCGGGGTGGTCAGGGGCTCTGCCCCTCTGCGCGCCAAGGCGGCGCGCATTCACCCCGGAGTATTTGGGGCAAGATGAAGGGCGGGGCTCTTGTCTTCGGGCTTGCCTCGGGGCAGGAGGCAGGGGCAGGCTGGTGCAGGAGGAGGGGCCCATGAAGGTCAATGGCAGGCATTACCGTTCGCTGTGGTGGGATGAGGGCGAGGAGGTTCTGAAGATCATCGACCAGAGATGGTTGCCGCACGAGTTTCGGGTGCAGCCGGTGGCGGCGTTGCAGGATTTCGTCGATGCCATCGTCCAGATGCGGGTGCGCGGGGCGCCGTTGATCGGGGCCACGGCGGCCTACGGGGTGGCCTGTGCGATGCGCGCGGATTCGTCCGACCAATACCTGGAGGCGGCCTGCGTGACGCTGAATGCCACGCGCCCCACGGCGGTCAATCTTCGCTGGGCGCTGGATCGGTGCCGGGACGTGCTGCGGCCGATCCCGCCGGCCGATCGTGCCCGTGCCGCGTTGACGTTGGCACAGGAGATTGCCGACGAGGACGTCGAGATCAACCGGCGGATCGGGGTGCACGGGCTGGAGATCATACGCGGCATTGCCGCGGGCAAGCGGGCGGGAGAGCCGGTGCGGATCCTGACCCATTGCAATGCCGGGTGGATCGCGACGGTGGACTGGGGCACGGCCACCAGCCCCATCTATCAGGCCCATGATGCGGGGCTGGCTGTACATGTCTGGGTGGACGAGACGCGACCGCGAAACCAGGGGGCTCTGACCGCGTGGGAGCTGGGCAGTCACGGTATTTCGCACTGCTATGTGGCCGACAATGCCGGCGGCCATCTGATGCAGCACGGGCTGGTGGACATGGTGATCGTGGGCACCGACCGCACCACGCGGACGGGCGACGTATGCAACAAGATCGGGACCTATCTCAAGGCGCTGGCGGCGCGGGACAACGGGGTGCCGTTCTATGTCGCCCTGCCTTCGCCCACCATCGACTGGACGGTGGAGGACGGTCTGGCCGAAATCCCGATCGAGGAGCGCGCGGCGGAGGAGGTCACCCATGTCCAGGGGCGCATGACGGACGGGGCTATCGGCTCGGTCCAGGTGACGCCCGAGGGCACCGGCGCCGCCAATCCCGCCTTTGACGTCACGCCGGGGCGGCTGGTGACTGGGCTGATCACCGAACGCGGCATTTGCCCGGCCACGGCCGAGGGGCTGGCGGCGCTGTTCCCCGAGAGGGCCGCGCCATGACCCCGCCCTATGAGGATTGCACCGGCATCCGGCAGGCGATTATCGATACCTGCCTGCGGATGAACGCGGACGGGATCAACCAGGGCAGCGCGGGCAATGTTTCCGTGCGGGCGGGGGGTATGATGCTGATCACTCCCTCGGCCGTGCCCTACGAGGAGATGACCCCGGAGATGATCGTGGCGCTGCCGCTGGACAGCGACGAGATGCCCGCTCAGGGGCCGGCCCCGTCCACCGAGTGGCGGTTTCACAAGCGCCTGTTGCGGGACAAGCCGGGGATGCATGCGGTCGTTCACGCCCATCCCGCCCATTGCACCGCCCTGGCGATTGCCGGCGAGGCGATCCCCGCCTGTCATTACATGGTTGCGGCCTTCGGCGGCTCGTCGGTGCCGGTGGCCGATTACGCGCCCTTTGGCGGCGAGGAACTTTGCGAAAACGTCGCTCGTGCTATGCGCGACCGGCATGGTTGCCTGATGGCCAATCACGGTGCCGTGGTGGTGGGCGAGACGCTGGAAAAGGCGCTGTGGCGGATGGTCGAGCTGGAAGCGCTGGCGCGCGTTCATGTCATCGGCCGGACGATCGGGGCGCAGAACATCCTGACCGATGCCCAGATCGAAGAGGTCATGGCGGCGTTTGCGAATTACGGCTTGAAGTCCCGCTGAGCACCGGTCAGAAGGGCGGAAATTTCCCCGCGCCGCGCGCGCCTGGCGAAGCGGCGGTGCCGGCGCGTTCCGGGGGGGACGGTGACGTTGCTTCCAGCGTGTGGAAACATGTGTTTCTTCGGTTGACTTGCCCTAAAACAAATGAACAATCCGCGCTCGCAGGAGGGGATTCGTGAAACGGGCCATCTCGATCGAGGACAGGGTTGCCGGCTGCTATGGTGATCTGAGCGCGCGGCTGCGCGATGCGGCGGATTACGTGGTGAACAACCCGGTGGACATCGCCACCCGGTCGCTTCGGTCGGTGTCGGCGGCCAGCGGCGTGTCGCCCGCCACGCTTTCGCGTCTGGCCCGGGTTCTGGGGTTCGACAGTTACGAGGAGTTGCGCGAGCAGTCGCGCGAAGCGGTCGGAAGCCGGGTTTTCTCGTTCTCCGAGAAGGCGGCGCTGCTCAAGGCGCAGGCCGGGTCCTGCGAGGCCATGCTCGACCGTCAGGCCGCGGCCTGCATGGGTAACATCACCCGGCTCGTGCAGGACGAGAACCGCCGGCGCCTGCAACAGGCGGTGGACGCGCTGGAAAAGGCGCGCAACGTCATCCTGTTCGGAGCCTTCGGCTCGACCGGGATCGTCGAATACATGTCCTACCTGGCAAACTATTTCGCCACGAACTGGACGCTGGCGGGGCGGATGGGGGCATCGCTGGGCTCGGCGCTGGCTTCTCTGGGGGCCGAAGACGTGCTGCTCATCGTGACCAAGGCGCCCTATGCAAGGCGGGCCATCGTTGCGGCCGAGACCGCCCGCAGCCGCGGGGCGCAGACCATCCTCATCACCGACAGCCATGCCTGCCCGGCGATCAGGTTCGCGACCTGCCATTTCATCGTTCCCTCCGACAGCCCGCAGTTCTTTTCGTCATATGCCGCGACGCTGGTCCTGATGGAAACGATGATCGCCATGCTGGTGGCGCAATCCGAGCGGAACCCGAGCCTTCGCATTCGCGAGGTCGAGGAAAGCAACCGAAGCCTGGGCGAGTTCTGGGCCGACTGAAAATCCCGAAACGACGAAGTCAAACACAACCAGAAGGGAGTACTTCATGTTTGCACGACTGAAACTGGGCGGGGCGGTTCTGGCCGCTTCTCTGGTGGCGGCCCCGGTGGCCATGGCCCAGGAGTTCATCACCATCGGTACGGGCGGCGTGACCGGCGTCTACTACCCGACCGGCGGCGCGATCTGCCGGCTGATGAACAAGAACCGCAAGGAATCGGGCATCCGGTGTTCGGTCGAATCGACAGGCGGGTCGGTGTACAACATCAACACCATTCGCGACGGCGAGCTGGAATTCGGCGTGGCCCAGTCGGACTGGCAGTACCACGCCTACAACGGCACCTCCAAGTTCAAGGATGCCGGCCCGTTCGAGGGTCTGCGCGCGGTTTTCTCGATCCATCCCGAACCGTTCACCGTGGTCGCCCGTGCCGATTCCGGCATCAGGACCTTTGACAATCTCAAGGGCAAGCGGGTGAACATCGGCAATCCCGGCTCGGGCCAGCGCGGTACCATGGAAGTGCTGATGGAGGCGATGGGCTGGACCAGCGACGACTTTGCCCTGGCCACCGAGCTGAAGGCGGCCGAGCAGTCGGCGGCGCTGTGCGACAACCAGATCGACGCGATGGTCTATACCGTCGGCCATCCCTCCGGTTCGATCCAGGAAGCCACCACCTCGTGTGATTCGGTTCTGGTGAACGTGACCGGCCCGGCGGTGGACAAGCTGGTGGCCGAGAACCCGTTCTACCGCTATGCCACGATCCCCGGCGGGATGTATCGCGGCAACCCCGATGACGTGAAGACCTTCGGTGTGGGCGCCACGCTGGTGACGTCGGACAAGGTGAGCGAGGATGCCGTCTACTGGCTGGTCAAGTCGGTCTTCGACAGCTTCGACGACTTCAGGAAACTGCACCCGGCATTCGCCAACCTCAAGGAAGAGGAGATGATCAGGGACGGCCTGTCCGCTCCCCTGCATCCGGGCGCGGTGAAGTACTACAAGGAGCGCGGCTGGATCAAGTAACCGGCCCGAATCGACCTGACAGGGAGGGGCGCGGCCGCATGCGGCCGCGCCCGATCCAGTATTGACCGGGGAATGCGCCCGATCCCCGGATGCCTGAACAATCCGGCGGCGCGCGAACGCCGGCCGAGGGAGCCCGAGGGATGACGGAATACCCAAGCACCGGTCGCCAACTGACCGAAGAGGAACTTCAGGAACTGGTGGCCGCAACCGATGCCGGGGCGCGCAGCCCCGCGGGTGCGGTCGGCACGATGCTGGCGGCCGTGGCTTTCCTGTGGTCGCTGTTTCAGGTCCTCTTGGCCTCGCCGGTGGCCAATATCGTGCTGCCGGGCGACGTGATCAACAATTCCCGCCAGATCCATCTTGCGTTCGCCGTGTTCCTAGCC
>JALTNO010000129.1 GCA_027000645.1 Paracoccaceae bacterium
CCGGGCCGAAACATGGCAGCGCGCCGATCGGGGGCTCGACCGATTTCCTGCCGGTCATGATCGGCTGCGAACAGGCCTTCGTCTCGGGCGTGCTGTGCGAACCCTTCTCGGCCCACAAGGCGATGCGGCTGGGGATCCTGACCGACATCGTGCCGGCGCTGAAGGTGGACGGCGAATGGGTGCCCAACCCGCTGGTGGAAACCGAAATGAAGACCGACGCCTGGGGCCGCATCCTGCACGGCGAACCCAGGACCGGCAAGGCGCTGGAAGAGGGCAAGGCGCTGATGGCGCGCGGCGAGGTGGACCTCAGCCTGCTGGACGCGAAGGTGGAAGAGCTGTGCGGCAAGCTGCTGCTCACCTTCCCCGGCTGCACCACCAAGACGCTGGAAGAGCTGCGCAAGCCCAAGCTCGACGCCTGGAACACCAACAAGGAAAACGCCCGCGCCTGGCTGGGGCTGAACATGCTGGCCGAGGCGAACCTGGGCTTCCGCGCCTTCAACGAAGGCAACCGCGAGGTCGGCCGCGAAGTCGATTTCGTGGCCCTGCGCCGCGAACTGGCCGAGGGCGTGAAGTGGAGCCAGGACTTCATCGACAGCCACATCCCCGGAGCGCGGAAATGAGCGACTGCCTGGCCATCAGCCACGACCTTGACGGTGCGCTGCTGCGGCTGCGGTTGAACCGGCCGAAGGCGAACATCGTCGATGCCGAAATGATCGCGGCGCTGGATCAGGCCCTGGCCGGGAACGCCGACCGGATCGACCTTGCCGCCGTTCTGGTCGAGGCCGAGGGACCGCATTTCAGCTTTGGCGCCTCGGTGGAGGAACACCTGCCCGGCCAGTGCGAAGCGATGCTGAAATCGCTGCATGCGCTCATCCGGCGCATGCTGCAATACCCCGTCCCGGTGCTGGTGGCGGTGCGCGGCCAGTGCCTGGGCGGGGGGCTCGAGGTGGCGATGGCCGGTCACCTGATCTGGGCCGCGCCCGATGCGCGCCTGGGCCAGCCCGAGATGCAGCTTGGCGTCTTCGCCCCCGCCGCCAGCGTCCTGATGCCCGAACGCATGGGCCAGGCGCTGGCCCAGGATCTGCTGCTTTCGGGACGGCCGATCACCGGCGACGAGGCGCTGGAGGCGGGACTGGCGGATCACCTCTCCGACACCCCCGAGGCCGCCGCCCGCGCCTATGTGGAAAAGCACCTGGCCCCGAAAAGCCGCTCGTCCCTGCGGCTGGCGGTGCGGGCCGCCCGCGCCCCCTATCTCGCGCGCGTCCTGCCGCAGATCGACGCGGTCGAGGCGCTCTACCTGAACGAGCTGATGTCAACCCGCGACGCGGTGGAGGGGCTGGAAGCCTTCATCGCCAAGCGCCCGGCAAGATGGGAAAACAGATGACCGACAAGAGCACAGCCGAAATCGTCGCCCGCGCCGAGGCCCTCTATGACGATGTCGATTTCACTGCCGCCCGGGAATGGAAGGCGGCGGGCGAAAACCGCCATGTGATCGGCCACCTGCCGATCTATGTCCCGCGCGAACTGATCCACGCCGCCGGCATGCTGCCCCTGGGCATCATGGGCGGGGGCGACCAGCTGGAGGTGATCCACGGCGACGCCTATTATCAGAGCTACATCTGCCGCATCCCGCGTTCGACCATCGAACTGGGGCTTTCGGGGCGGCTGGATTTCGTCTCGGGGATGCTGTTCCCGTCGATCTGCGACGTGATCCGCAACCTGTCGGGGATGTGGATGACCCTGTTCCCCGACCTCTACGTCAAGTATTTCGACACCCCCCAGACCTATGACGACGAGATCGGCGGCCGCTTCTACGAAGGCGAGATGCGCGAGTTGCTGGAGGGGCTCGAGGGCATTTCCGGCCGCAAGGTCACGGACGACGACATCCGCGCCTCGATCGCCCTCTACAACGAGAACCGCCGCGCCATCCGCGACCTCTACGACTACCGCGCGGCCAGGCCGTGGCAGTTCCCGGCATGGGAATCCTACCTCCTGATGCGGGCAGGGCTGATCCTGCCGGTGGAAGAGCACACCCGGATGATCCGCGACTACATCGCCGCCGCCGAGGCCGAGAAGCGTCCGATCAAGGACAACGCGCGGGTGATCGTGACGGGGATGTTCTGCGAACAGCCCCCCCTGAACCTCATCAAGTCGCTGGAACTGGCCGGCTGCTATGTGGTGGATGACGACTTCACCCTGGTGGCGCGGATGCTGACCGAAGAGGTCCCCACCACGGGCGACCCCCTGCGCAACCTTTCGCACGCCTTCCTGCATCATTCCATGTCCACCGCCCCGAAATACGAACCAGACGTGGAAACCAAGGGCCGGTTCCTGGTCGACGCCGTGCGCGAGAAGGGCGCCGAAGGCGTCATCTTCGCCTCGACCAGCTTCTGCGATCCGGCGCTGCTGGACCGGCCGATGCTTCAGAACGTGCTGTCCGAGGCCGGGATCCCCTACATCGCGTTCAAATACGCCGAGAACTCCGGCCAGATGCAGCCGATCCGCGAACAGGCCGGCACCTTCGCCGATTCAATCAAGCTGTGGAGCGCCGCATGAAACCTTCAGCCGCCAAACCCGCCTCGACGCAGGACGTCCTCAAGGACGCCTCGATGCTGAAACAGAAGGAAATGATCAACGCCCATTACGAACGCCTGTGCGCCGCGCCCGAGACGGGCGAAAAGGTGTGCTCGACCTTCGTGCCGGGCAATCTGAACGAACTGATCATGTGCTTCGACCTCGTGAACAACCTGCCCGAGGTCAACGCCATCCAGTCCGGCCTGCGCCGCAAGTCGGGCGCCTACATCATGGAGGCCGAACGTGCGGGCCACTCCGAAGACGTCTGTACCTATGTGAAATCCGATATCGGCATGATGCTGAAGGGCAATATCGGCCCCACCGGAAAGCCGCTGCCGAAACCGGACGTGCTGCTTCTGTCCTATACCGGCTGCTTCACCTTTCTCAAATGGTTCGAACTGCTGCGCGAGCAGTACAAATGCCCGACGATCTTCCTTCAGACCCCCTACATGGCCGACGGCAAGATCACGCCGAACATGATCCAGTACATGGTGAAACAGCTGAAGGAGGACGTGATCCCGACGCTGGAGGAGGTCTCGGGCGTGAAGTTCGACATCGACCGGCTGCGCGAATACCTGGCGAAGTCGGCCCGGGCCGAGGACGATCTGGTCGCCGTGCTGCAAAGCGCGAAGAACAAGCCCTCGCCGATCGACGCCTATTTCGGCGGCATCTACTATATCGGCCCGATCTTCGGCGCCTTCCGCGGCACCGATGACGCGATCGACTATTACCGCTTCCTGCGCGAAGAGGTCGGGGAGCGCATGGCAAAGGGCCTTGGCCCCGTTACTCCCGACGGCACCATGGAGGAAGAGAAATATCGCCTCGTGGTGGAAGGGCCGCCCAACTACACCAATTTCCGCCAGTTCTGGAAGATGTTCTACGACGAAGGCGCGACGGTGGTTGCGTCGAGCTATACCAAGGTCGGCGGCACCTACGATTTCGGCTTCCGCCACGATCCCGACCGGCCGCTGGAAAGCCTCGCGGAATACTGCCTGAACGTCTACACCAACCGCTCGTTGCCCATGCGCATCGACATGCTGGTGAACTACATCAACGAGTACGAGGCCGACGGGCTGCTGATCAACTCGATCAAGTCCTGCAACTCGTTCTCGGCCGGGCAGCTGCTGATCATGCGCGAGGTGGAAAAGCGCACCGGCAAACCGGCGGCCTTCATCGAGACCGACCTGGTGGACCCGCGCTATTTCTCGGCCGCCAACGTCAAGAACCGGCTGGAGAGCTATTTCCAGATGGTCGAACAGAAACGCAGCGGGAAAGGAGTGGCGGCATGAAGACCTTTGTCGGAATCGATCTGGGATCGACCACCACCAAGGCGGTGCTGCTGGACGAGGAACAGCGCGTTCTGGGCCGGGGCATCACCAATTCGCGGTCGAACTACGAAACCGCCTGCGCCGTGGCCACCGAAGAGGCCAAGGTGGATGCCCGTTTCACCCTGTTCCGGCGCGAATTCGGCAGCGAGGGAAACATTGACGAAAAGGTCGAGGATTTCCTGGCCGCGCTGGAACGCTCGTTCCGGCTGGAGCAGTTCCTCGAACAGCTGGAGGACCTCGAGGAAACCTGCACCCGGCTGGTGCGCGGGGAACGCTTCGAGAAGAACGCCGACGGGGTCAGGGCGGCGCTGGCCGAGGTGTTCCGCCGCATCCGCGAGGAAGCCCCGGCCATGTATGCGCCGGGTGCCGCGCGCAAGTCGGACTTTTTCCGCGACATCGCCGGGTCGCGCTTTCTGGCGCTGGCCGAGCAGGTGGGGCGCGAGGCCGGCATTCCCTATGACCTGCTGATCAACATCTACGACAAGTCGATCATCGCGGTCGAGAACCGCCCGCCCTCGGGGTCGCTGGACGAGAAGTTCACCCGCGCCATGCGCCGCGTGACCGAAGGCGACTCGGCCGGCACCGCCGCGGAGCTTGCGGCCAAGGCGAAACACGCGCTGGGGATCGAGCTGGAGGAAAGCTACCTGGTGGGCACCGGCTACGGCCGGGTGACCCTGCCCTTTTCCAAGGAGCATATCCGCAGCGAGATCCTGTGCCACGGGCTGGGCGCGCACATGATGTATCCGGGCACGCGAACGGTGCTGGACATCGGCGGGCAGGACACCAAGGGCATCCAGGTGGACGAAAACGGCATCGTCGTGAACTTCCAGATGAACGACCGCTGCGCGGCCGGCTGCGGGCGGTATCTGGGCTATATCGCCGACGAGATGAAGATGGGCCTGCACGAGCTGGGCCCGATGGCGATGAAATCGGACAAGCCCGCGCGCATCAACTCGACCTGCACGGTGTTTGCAGGGGCCGAGCTGCGCGATCGCCTGGCGCTGGGGGAAAAGCGCGAGGACATCCTGGCCGGGCTTCACCGGGCGATCATCCTGCGGGCAATCTCGATCCTGTCGCGCTCGGGCGGGGTGACGGACGAGTTCACCTTTACCGGCGGCGTGGCCAAGAACGAGGCCGCCGTGCGCGAGCTGAAGAAGCTGGTGCGGGAGAACTACGGGGAGGTGACGATCAACATCAATCCCGACTCGATCTACACCGGCTCGCTGGGGGCGGCGGAATTTGCCCGGCGCGCGGCCGAGGGGCGCATGGAAGGAGTGGAAGCATGACACTGGCAGCGGGAATTGACGTTGGTACCGGCGCGGTCAAGGCCGCGATCTTCCGGGTCGAGGACGGGCGCGAGGACTGGCTGTCGAAATGCACGCTGCGCATCCGCCAGCGCGATCCGATGCAGCTGGCGCGCGAGGCCTTCGACCGGGTGCTGGAGGATGCGGGCCTGGAGGAGGCGGAGATCGACTACATCGCCACCACCGGCGAGGGCGAGGCGATCCCCTTTCACACCGGTCACTTCTACTCGATGACCAGCCATGCCCGCGGGGCGCGTTACCTCGACCCCGAGGCCAGGGCGGCGCTGGATTGCGGCGCGCTGCACGGACGCGCCATCATCACCGACGAGAAGGGCAAGGTGCTGAACTACAAGATGACCAGCCAGTGCGCCTCGGGCTCGGGTCAGTTCCTGGAGAACATCGCCCGCTATCTGGGGATTGCGCAGGACGAGATCGGCCAGCTGTCCATGCAGGCCGACGACCCCGAGGAAGTGTCGTCGATCTGCGCAGTGCTGGCGGAAACCGACGTGATCAACATGGTGTCGCGGGGGATCAGCGCGCCGAACATCCTGAAGGGCATCCACCTGTCGATGGCCAGCCGGCTGGCGCGGCTTCTGAAATCCATCAAGGTGCGGGACGAGGTGATCATGATGACCGGCGGCCTGGCCCGGGACGAGGGGCTGTGCCAGGCGCTGCGCGAACAGCTGGCGAAGATGAAGGGGATGGAGGCGCGTGTCACCAACCATCCCGATTCGATCTATGCCGGGGCCATCGGCGCGGCGCTGTGGGGAGCCTTCCGGCATGACAAGCTGGCCGCTTCGGGGCAGTTGCTGAAAGCATCCTGATCGAGGGAAAGGAGAAAATCACATGGCACTGATGATCATCGAAGGCTGCACGGCCTGTGACGCCTGCGAGCCGGTCTGCCCGAACGAGGCGATCAGCGCGGGCGATCCGCTTTACATCATCGACCCGATGAAATGCACCGAATGCGTCGGCGCCGAGGACGAGCCGCAATGCAAGCTGGTCTGCCCCGAGGACTGCATCGTTCCCAACCCGGACTGGGAGGAGACGGAAGAGGAGCTCCAGGCCAAGTACGACGCCCTGCAATAGGAATGGCCGCTGTCGGGCGGGGGGCTCTGCCCCCCGCCCGACAGCGGCCATTCCTATTGCAGGGCGTCGTACTTGGCC
>JALTNO010000130.1:0-3181 GCA_027000645.1 Paracoccaceae bacterium
GCAGGGGGCGCGTCGCCACCTTCGAGACCACCGCGTTTCAGACCACCGCGGGGACGCGCGTGACGATCGCGGGCGCGCCGCTGGCGACCGAAGACGGCTTCATCGTGAGCAACGAGCTCCGCGTCGGCCCGTCGGCCGGCGAAGGGGATGGCGAGCCCGGCGACGACTGGCAGGTGGTGCCCGACATCCCGGCCGCGGTGGACGCACTGGCAGGGCCGGCGCAGAGGGTGTTCCTTGCGCTGGGGCGGATGCACCTGGCCGCCTTCACCGCGCAGCCGCAGCACCGCTATCTGTGCCGGCTGGTGGATGCGCCCGCCTCCCCCCTGCCGCTGGCGCGGGCCGAGGTGGTGGTGGCGCGCGGGCCCTTCACCCTTGCCGGGGATCTGGAGCTGATGCGTGCCCGCGGCATTCAGCTGGTGGTCGCCAAGAACGCCGGCGGCGCCGGCGCGCGGGCCAAGATCGACGCGGCGCGGGCACTGGGCGTGCCGGTGCTGATGATCGACCGCCCGGCCCTGCCCGCCCGGCGCGAGTTTCACGAGGTGGCGCAGGTTCTCGACTGGCTGGATCATCCAGGCACCGATCGCGGGGTGTAGAGGATCGGCCCGGCGGGGCGGGCGATGATGCGGGTCTGCGAGGACCCCAGGATGACCACCGTGCGCATGTCGGCCATTTCGGGGCGGGCCTCGGCCAGGGTGGTCAGGGTCAGCCGCTCGGCCTGCGAACCCACCGCGCGCGCGAACAGAACCGGCCGCGCGCCGCCGCAGCAGGCGCGCAGGACCTCCAGCGCGCGGGCAAAGCCCTGCGGCCGCGCCTTCGAGCGCGGATTGTAGAAGGCCATGGCGAAATCGGCCTCGGCCGCCAGCCGCAGGCGCCGCTCGATCAGCGCCCAGGGCTTGAGGTTGTCCGACAGGTTGATGGCGCAGAAATCATGCCCCAAAGGCGCCCCCGCCCGCGCCGCCGCCGCCAGCATGGCGGTGATGCCGGGCAGCACGGCGATGTCTAGGCGACGCCATTCGGCCGATCCCGCCTCCAGCGCCTCGAACAGGGCCGCGGCCATGGCGAAGACGCCGGGATCGCCCGAGGACACCACCACTACCCGCCGCCCCCCGGCCGCCAGCGCCAGGGCGTGGCGGGCGCGGTCCAGCTCTTCGCGGTTGTCGCTGGCGTGCAGGGCCAGACCGGCGCGCGGGGGGATGCGCGCCACATAGGGGCCATAGCCCACGATGTCGGTGGCCTCGGCCAGCGCCGCCGCCACCTCGGGGGTGATCTGGGCCTGCGGCCCCGGCCCCAGCCCGACGATCTTCAGCCAGCCGCTCATGGTCTGCGCCCCTGCCCATGCACCACGATGATCGAGAAATAGGGTGCCACCCGCGCCCCCGCCTGCGCCAGAGGCATCACCGTCTGCCCCGGCATCTGCGCATATTCGATCAGCCACGCCCGATCGAACAGCCCCGCCGCCCGCAGCGCCCGGCGCACCTTGTCGAAATTGCGCCCGATCTTCATCACCACCAGCGCATCGGTGTCGGACATGCGGCGCACCAGGTCCTCCTCGGAGAGGGTGCCCATGAGCACCGTCAGCACGTCGTCCCCCCATGTCACCGGGATGCCGGTGGCCGTCCAGGCCCCGGACATGCCGGTGATCGCCGGGACCACCTCGACCGGGACCCGCTTTCGTAGCCGGGCATGCAGATGCATGAACGAGCCGTAGAAGAACGGGTCGCCCTCACACAGCACCACCACATCCTCGCCGTGCCGGGAAATGCCCTCGAGCCGCGCGCTGGCCTCGGCGTAGAAGGCGGCAAGACATGCGTTGTAGCGCGGGTCGGTCACCGGGATCTCGGTGGTCACCGGGTATTCCAGCGGGATTTCCCGGGCGCCCTCGGGGATCAGCCCCTCGACGATCTTGCGCGCCTGCCCGCGCCGGCCGGCCTTGCGGAAATAGGCCACGTTGCGCGCCCCGGTCAGCAGGCGGTGGGCGCGCAGGCTCATCAGATCCGGGTCGCCGGGGCCGAGGCCGAGGCCGTAGATCCGGCCCGGGCAGGAGGGGGATGCGTTCATCCGGGGTCACTCCTTGCGGCTGGCCACGGCATTGACGGCGGCGACGGTGATCGCGCTGCCGCCGAGGCGGCCCTCGACCACGCAGCACGGGGCCGGAGGGTCGGCCCACAGCGCCGCCTTGCTTTCGGCCGCCCCGACGAAGCCCACCGGGCAGCCGATGATCGCCGCCGGGCGCGGGCAGGCGGGGTCTTCGAGCATGTTCAGCAGGTGAAACAGCGCCGTGGGCGCATTGCCGATGGCCACCAGCGCCCCTTCGAGATGCGGTCGCCACAGCTCCAGCGCCGCGGCCGAGCGGGTGTTGCCCATCCACGCCGCCAGATCCGGCACCTGCGGATCGTGCAGCGTGCAGATCACCGCATTGCCGGCGGGCAGGCGCGTGCGGGTGATGCCCTCGGAGACCATGCGGGCATCGCACAGGATCGGCGCGCCCCCCTCCAGCGCCGCCCGCGCGGCGGTCGCGAAGCCGGGGGAGAAGCGGATCAGCGGGGCCAGCTCGACCATGCCGGCGGCGTGGATCATGCGCACGGCGACCTGCTCTTCCTCGGGGGAGAAACGGGCCAGATCGGCCTCGGCGCGGATGGTGGCGAAGGATTGCGCGTAGATCGCCGCGCCGTCGGTTTCGTATCGGTGGGGCATCAGGGGGTTTCTGCCTCGCTCAACAGGGTCAACAGGGTTTCGGGGGTCAGGCCACGCCGGTCCGGTGCATCGCCCGCACGACCGTCGCGGATCAGGTCGAAGCGGCCGTCGCGGGCGACCAGCGTCACCCGCGCGGGGGTGCGGCGGGCACAGCCCTTGGCGCAGCCCGACACATGCAGCGGCCCGTTCAGGCGCGGGGCAAGTGCGGCGGCAAGGGTCCGGGTCTCTCCCTGCGCCTGCGGGCAGAGCGGCGCGCCGGGGCAGGCATCGACCATCAGCAGCGGATCATGCGGTGCGGTCACCACCTCTGCCCCTGACGGGACGGCGCCCCCTTCCAGGCAGAGCAGCCGCCACGGTGTCACCCGAAGGGCCACCGCGCCGCTACCTTCGATGACGCGGGCAAGCGCGGGCGCCGCGATCTGCCCGAACCGCACCCCGACCAGCGGGCCGGGCGCGGCCGGGCCGCTGGTCGGGGTGCGGTTCGGGC
>JALTNO010000130.1:3191-6317 GCA_027000645.1 Paracoccaceae bacterium
ACCGCACCCCGACCAGCGGGCCCGGCCGCGCCATGCGCCGGGTATCGTGGCCATGCTGGTGCGCGAACCAGTGCGCCATGTCCAGCAGCGCGTCGATGGCCTGCGCCTCCGTCACCGCGCGGCCGGTTTCGGCCCCGTCCGCGCGCAGGATCAGCCCGCCATCCGCCCCGCGTTCAAGCCGGATGTCGGCGGAGCAATCCGCCAACAGCCGCGCCGGGCCGGTATCGATGGCATAGCCGAACTTGGCCGGCAGCTCGGGCAACTCGGCCAGCCGCTCTGCCAGTGCCCGCGCCAGCCGGGCGGTCAGATCGCCCGGCGCGTAGAACGGTGTGACGAGGATATTTCGGCGCGGCTCCAGCGCCGGGTCGGGATCCAGCAGGTCCAGCCCGGAAAGCGCATCCAGCAGCGCCTTGTGGCTGTCGGTGCGCACCCCGCGCAGTTGCAGGTTGGCGCGGTTGGTCACCTCGATCACCCCGTTGCCGTGGCGGGCCGCGGCGGCGCACAGGCCCAGGGCTTGCGCGCGCGTCAGCCGCGCCAGCCGGGGGCGGACGCGCACCACCAGCCCGTCGCCCGACATCATCGGCCGGTGTGCGCCGGGGCACCAGCCCCTGATTTGCGGGCCGGTCATGGGTGTGCCTCCGGGGGTGTGGCCGCAAGCGAGGCCCGGATCGAGTTGCGCCGCGTCTGCCACAACCCTTCGTCGAGCAGGGCGCGGAAGGTGGCCGCCATCGCCGCCCGGGCCTGCGGGTTGGCATCGCGCAGGAAGGCATCCACCCGCGCATCGCCAAGCGTGGCGTCGTGATAGAGGTCGAACAGATGCGGCCCCACCACCCCGGCCAGGCGGGCAAAGGCGGCCATGTGTTCCAGCGTGGCGGCAATCTCGGCCGCGCCGCGAAAGCCGTGGCGCATCATGCCGCCTATCCAGCCCGGATTGGCGGCGCGGGCCCGGACCACGCGGGCGATTTCCTCGGACAGCGCGCGAACCCGCGGCGCGGCGAGGTCAGTATTGTCCAGATGCCACAGCGGAACCGTTCCGCCCCCCGCCTGCGCCCGGGCGGCGGCAAAGCCGGCCTCGTGAGCGGCGTAATCGGCGGCCAGCAGCAGGTCGGTCTCGGGCAGATCCTGAAGATGCACGAAGCCGTCCGCCTCGGCCACCCGCCGGGCAATGCCCTCGGGGTCGGGGGTGGCGCGCTCGCCCTCGGTGGCCCAGGCGCTGGCCGCCAGCCAGGCCCGGCCAGCGGCGGCGCGGGCCTCCTCGCCCGAGGGTCCGGCCGGATCGCCCAGCCCCAGCCCGTAGCTGCCCGGCGCCGGGCCATAGACCCGCGCCAGTTGAGCGCTGCCCGCCCAGGGGTTCCACTCGGGCGCCTCGTCGCGTTCGGCCAGCACCCGCACCGCGTGCTGGAACAGCGCCGTGAGCGGCGCGAAAACGTCGCGGAACAGCCCCGAAATCCGCAGCGTCACGTCGATGCGCGGCCGGTCCAGCTCGGCCAGCGGCAGGACCTCGATCCCCGACACCCGCCCCGAGCCCGCATCCCAGACCGGCCGCACCCCGATCAGATGCAGCGCCATGGCGAATTCCTCGCCCGCGGTCCGCATGGTGGCCGAGCCCCACAGATCCACCACCAGCGCCCGCGGCCAGTCGCCCTCGTCCTGAAGATGACGCCGCAGCAGCTCGGTGGCCAGCCGCACGCCCTGGGCATGGGCGGCCCGCGTCGGTACCGCACGGGGGTCGGTGGTGAACAGGTTGCGCCCGGTGGGCAGAACGTCGCGACGCCCCCGCCAGGGCGAGCCCGAAGGTCCCGGCGCGATCCACCGCCCCGCCAGCGCCGCCAGCAGGGCCCGCCGCTCGGCACCGGCCGAACCCGCCGGATCCTCGGCCCCGTCGGGGCGCCCCCACACATGCAGCCCCTCGCCGAACTGGCTGTCCTTCACGTCGCAGACGAAGCGGTCGATCCGGGTGATCGCCTCGGCCGCGGTTTCGGCCCGGTCGAGACCCAGATCGTCCTCGATCCCCAGCGCCTGCGCTTCGGTGCGGATATCATCCTGCAGCCGGTCACGCCGGCGCGGGTCCAGCCCGTCGGCATTGGAAAACTCGTCCAGCAGCGCCTCGAGCCGGGCCAGGCCGGCGGGGATGGCGCTGCGCCGCAGGGGCGGCGGCACATGACCCAGCGTCACCGCGCCGATCCGGCGCTTGGCCTGCGCCGCCTCGCCCGGGTCGTTGACGATGAAGGGATAGATCACCGGCAGGTTGCCCACCAGCGCCTCGGGCCAGCATTGCGCCGACAGCGCCACCGACTTGCCCGGCAGCCATTCCAGCGTGCCATGGGCGCCCACATGCACCAACGCATCGGCGCCGAAGCCGTGGCGCAGCCACAGGTAGAAGGCGACATAGCCGTGGCGCGGCACCCGCGAAAGGTCGTGATAGTCCTCCGCGCGCGCCTCGGGGCGGCCGCGTTCGGGCTGCAGGGCAATGACGGCCCTGCCCCGGCGCACCGCCCGGAAAAGGAACCGCCCGTCGCGGCAGTCGGGATCGTCCTCCGGCGACCCCCAGGCGGCGTGCAGCTGCGCGCGCAGCCCCTCGGGCAGGGATGCAAGCGCCGCCTCGTATTCGCCCAGCGGCCATTCGACCCGGGCAAGGCCAAGATCATCCTCCAGCGGCGCCCCGGAGGCGATGTCGTATCCGGCTCCGGCCAGATCCTCCAGCATCGCCCGGGCCGAGGCCAGCGCGTCCAGCCCCACCGCATGGGCCATCTGCCAGTCACGACCGGGATAGGTGGAGAGCACCAGCGCCACACGCCTTTCTGCCGCCGGCACCCGTGCCAGCCGCACCCTGCCCGCCACGCGGTCGGCAATGGCCGCGATCCGGTCCGGCGCGGGCCTGTGGACATTGCGGGCAAACTGCAGAGCCTCGTCGCGTGGCTCGGCGCCCTTGAACGAGGCCACCCCGGCCAGGATCCGGCCGTCCACCTCGGGCAGGACGACATGCATGGCCAGATCGGCGGGCGAGAGGCCGCGCTCGGCCTCGGCCCAGGCTTCGCGGGTGGAGGTGGCCAGCGCCGCCTGGAAGACCGGCACCCCGGCAACATCCAGCGGCGAGCCCGCCTCATCGCCGCACCCTGCATGCGC
>JALTNO010000131.1 GCA_027000645.1 Paracoccaceae bacterium
CGGCGGCGGGCGAATCCATGCCCATCAGGTTGCGCGAGCCCGGCTGCTTCACCCCCGCGCGCCCCCAGTAGAGGCGCTGTTCGTTGCCCGGGCTCAGCGACAGGTCGCGGCGAAAGCTGGTCATGTCGAAATCATACGAGGCTTCGCGCGCCGCATACTGGGCGTCATCCACCTTTTCCACGCTCATGGCGATGCCCAGCCGCTCCAGCGCGCGGGCATAGATGTCCGCCACCGTCTGCATCTCGCCCGCGCTTTGCCGCAGCAGCAGGGTGAAGGCGAAGGGCCGCCCCTGCGCATCGCGCAGCACTCCGTCGCGCACCCGCCACCCGGCCTGTTTCAGCAGCCGCATGGCACGGCGCAGATTGGCGCGGTTGCGGGTGCTGCCGTCGCCGCGGGGCAGGGAATAACCCTCCAGCGTGCCGGGGGGCAGGCTGTCCGCGAAGGGTTCGAGCAGCGCGCGCACCTTCCCCGTGGCCGGACCCGGCCGCATGGCCAGTTTGGAGTTCGAGAAATACGAGGTGATGCGCGGCTGCACCCCTCCGGTCACCGTCTCGTTGATGTATTCGAAGTTGAAGGCAAGGATCATCGCCTCGCGCACGCGCCAGTCGTCGAAGGGCGGGCGGCGGGTGTTCATCACCAGCCCGGTCATCCCCGAGGGGCGCCCGTGCGGGATCTCCGACAGCACGATGTCGCCACGGCGGACGGCGGGGAAGTCGTACCGGGTCTGCCAGCGTTCGGCGTTGAATTCGCGGATCACGCTCAGCTGGCCGGCCTTGAAGGCCTCGAACAGCGCCGTGCGGTCGCCGAAGAACTCGATCCGGATCTCGTCGAAATTCCGGGTGCCCCGCCGCAGCGGCAGGTCGCGGCCCCAGTAGTCGGGGTTGCGCCGCAAGGTGACGAAGCGGCCCGGCTCGAAGTCGGCGACCACATAGGCGCCGGTGCCGATGGGGACGGGGTCGAAGCCCGACCGGGTGAAGTCGCGCCCGTCCCACTGGGCCTTTTTCAGGATCGGGCGCAGCCCGGCGATCAGCGCCAGCTCGCGGTTGTTGCCGCGAAAGCTGATCCGCAGGCTGCGCGGGCCGGTCGCCTTGATGCTCTCGATCTGCGACCACAGGCTGCGATAGCGCAGGTGCCCTTTCGTGCCCAGGATCTCGTAGGACCAGATCACGTCCTCCACCGTGACCGGCGAGCCGTCCGAGAATCGGGCCTCCGGTCGCAGGGTGAACTCCACCCAGGACCGGTCGGGAGCGGTGCGAATCGATTCGGCCAGAAGACCGTAAAGCGTGAACGGCTCGTCCCACGATCTTCCCATGAGCGATTCGTAGGCCCAGAAGCGCAGCTGCCAGGGCGGGTTGCCCTTCTGGATGAAGGGGTTGAGCGAATCGAACCCGCCGGTATTGCCGAACACGATTCGCCCGCCCTTGGGCGCGTCCGGGTTGACATAGGGCAGGGACACAAAATCCGGTGGCAGGGCGGGCTCGCCATACATAGCTATGCCATGCCGTGATCCCGCCCCTGATTCTGCGCGCGCGAATCCGGCGGTGCAGATCGACGCGACAGCGAGGATCAGCGCCCCGATCATGTGGAAAAAAACGGTGCCCATTCTGGCAACAATCCCGCTCGGCCCTTGTTTTGTTGGGGCTCAGGCTAAAGCCCGTTTCACGTCTTTTCAAACTTTTAGCTTGGAGAGCGGCGCGGAATTGCTTATAAAGGGGGCACTGCTCGATAGGTTTCTTGCCTGTATGAAACCTGCCTCAATAACTTGACGCCCGCCTCGCGCGGGCGTTTTTTTGTCCGCGTTTTCCTCCGGGCGCCGCGGGCCCGGCCGGACCGGGCGCTTTCGGCATTTCCCGTTTTCTTTGCAGGTGCAGCATGGCAGTGTGCGCGCGGACAGGAACTGCTGGAGGAATTGCCATGTCGCTTGCGGGAAAGACCGCCGTCATCACCGGTTCGAATTCGGGTATCGGCCTCGGGATCGCGCGCGCGCTTGCGGGGACCGGCGCGGATGTGGTGCTCAATTCCTTCACCGATGGCGAGGAAGATCATGCGCTGGCCGCCTCGATTGCCGAGGAATTCGGCGTGAAGGCCAGCTATGTCCGGGCCGACATGTCCCGGGGCGAGGACTGCCGCGCCCTGATCGAGAAGGCCGGCGCCTGCGACATCCTGGTGAACAATGCCGGCATCCAGCATGTTGCTCCGATCGACGAGTTTCCGGTGGAGAAATGGGATGCGATCATCGCCATCAACCTGGCTTCGGCCTTTCACACCACCGCCGCAGCGCTGCCCTTGATGCGGGCCGCGGGCTGGGGGCGGATCGTCAACATCGCGTCGGCCCACGGGCTGACCGCTTCGCCCTTCAAGGCGGCCTATGTGGCGGCCAAGCATGGCGTGGTGGGGTTGACGCGAACCGTGGCGCTGGAGACGGCGGAAGAGCCGATCACCTGCAATGCGATATGCCCGGGATATGTGCTGACCCCGCTGGTCGAGGCGCAGATTCCCGACCAGATGCAGGCCCATGGCATGGACCGCGACCGGGTGGTGCGCGAGGTGATGCTGGCCCGTCAGCCATCGAAGCAGTTCGCCACCGTCGAGCAGATCGGCGGCACGACCGTCTTCCTGTGTTCGGACGCGGCCGAGCAGATCACCGGGACCACGATCAGCGTGGATGGCGGTTGGACGGCGTTGTGAGCGGCAGTCCGGTCGGGCCCCGTCACCGGGACTGGTGAGGGAGCGCCCGCCGCGTTTGCGGGGGTTCTGCCCCCGCACCCCCGGAGTATCTGGGGCAAGAGGAAGGGAAGGCGCGCGCAAGCGGGTGTTGCGGTTTTCCTTGCGCCTTGCGGGGCGGGCTTTATGCTGCTGCGGCGAAGGAGGAATGCCGCAGTGCAGAACAATCCGCATGTCACGCTGATCACGCCAGGCGCGCCGATTGCCGCCGACACCCATGGCGGGCGGGCCAAGTGCCTGCAGCGGCTGATCCGGCTGGAATTGCCGGTGCCTCGCACGGTCGCCCTTTCCTTCGACGCGGTGCGCCGGATCGGCGAGGGGGAGCTGCCCGATATCGGGGCCATTCTCGAACAGTTCGAGCCGGGCACGCTGTTATGCGTGCGGCCCTCGTCGGAAGATCCCGATTGGGGCGGGCCGCGGGCGGTGCTCAATATCGGCATGAACGACGCGATCTATGTGGAGGTGAGCGAAACGCTGGGGCAGGAGGCGGCGGCCACGATCTACATGCGCTTCGTCCAGTCCTATGCGGTTCACGTGGCGCGGCTTGACCCGGACGTGTTCGATCACGTGGTCGCGACCGGGCCGGTGGGGCTGTCGGAGACGCTGTTTGCCTACCAGGAGGAGACTGACGAGCCCTTCCCGCAGGATCCGGCGGTGCAGCTGGCCGGGGTGTTGCGGTCGATGGCGCGGGCGTGGCAGGGCACGACGGCGCGGCTGCTGCGCCAGGCCAAGGGGGCGCCGGCCGATGCCGGGCTGGGGCTGGTCATCCAGGAAATGGTCCCCGGATATGGCCAGGGCGAGTGCGGCTCGGGCGTGCTGCAGCTGGTCGATCCGGTCACCGGCCTGCCGCAGATCACCGGCCGTTATCTGAGCCAGAGCCAGGGCCGCGATGCGCTGGGGGCCGGTTCCGGAGCGCTGTATCTGGAACGCGACCCGCGCGGCCCGTCCCTGGAGGAGGTGGCGCCCGAGGCCTTCGCCCGTCTCAAGGCCGATGCGGCGCTGATGCGCGCGCGGCTGCGCGAGGAGATGCAGGTGGAATTCGTGATCCGGGACGGCGAGGTGCATATCCTCGACGGGGTTCGCGTGGCCCGCAGCGCCCGCGCCGCGCTGCGGATCGTGGTGCGCCTGGCCGAGGACGGGATCATCACCCGCCAGGAGGCCCTGATGCGGATCGATCCGCATTCGCTGACCGAGCTGCTGCACCGGCAGGTGGACCCGCAGGCCGAGCGCGACGTGATCGGCACCGGCATTGCCGCCAGTCCCGGTGCCGCCACCGGGCGGATCGTGTTCACCGCCGCCGATGCCCAGGCCGGCGCCGCCCGCGGCGAAGCCTGCATCCTGGTGCGCCGCGAGACCTCGCCCGAAGACGTGCGGGGGATGCATGCGGCCGCCGGGGTGCTGACCGAACGGGGCGGCATGACCAGCCATGCCGCCGTGATCGGGCGCGGGCTGGGCCTGCCCTGCATCGTCGGGGCCTCGTCCATGCGGTTCGACATCGACGAGCGCCGGCTGATCGCCGCCGACGGGCGGGTGTTCACCACCGGTGACGTGATTACCATCGACGGCAGCTCGGGGCAGGTGCTGGCGGGCGAGCCGGAGATGCTCGAGGCCGCACTTGACGATGCCTTCCAGACCTTCATGGGCTGGGCCGACGCAGAACGCGACATCGGTATCCGGGCCAATGCCGACACCCCCGCCGATGCCCGCACGGCGCGCAATTTCGATGCCCAGGGGATCGGGCTGTGTCGCACCGAGCACATGTTCTTCGAGCCGGGCCGGCTGACGGTAATGCGCGAGATGATCTTTGCCGAAACCAGCGCCGGGCGCGAGGCGGTGCTGGCCCGGCTGCTGCCGATGCAGCGCGAGGATTTCGTGCAGCTGTTCCGCATCATGGAGGGGATGCCGGTCTGCATCCGCCTGTTCGATCCGCCCCTGCACGAATTCCTGCCGACCACGCGGTCGGGGCTGCGCGAGATGGCCGAGGCGCTGGATCTGCCGGTCTCGGACGTGATCCGCCGGGTCGAGGCGATGCGCGAATACAACCCCATGCTGGGTCTGCGCGGGGTGCGGCTGGGCGTCACCCTGCCCGAGATCTACGAAATGCAGGCGCGCGCCATTTTCGAGGCCGCGCTGGAAGCCAGCCGCGACAGCGCTCCGGTGGTGCCCGAGATCATGCTGCCGCTGGTGTCGGCGCGGCGCGAGGTGGAGCTGATGCAGGCGCGCATCGACGCCGTGGCCGCGGCTGTCCGGGCCGAGCAGGGGCGGGATTTCACCTATCGCCTCGGCGTCATGGTCGAAACCCCGCGCGCGGCGCTGCGGGCGGGCGAGATCGCCCCGCATACGGCATTTCTCAGCTTCGGCACCAATGACCTCACCCAGATGACCTATGGCCTGTCGCGCGACGATGCGGGACGGTTCATGTCCGCCTATGTCAGCAAGGGCGTCTTTGCCGAGGACCCGTTTCACGTGCTCGACATCGAAGGCGTCGGGGAATTGCTGAAACTGGGCGCGGCGCGCGCGCGCGAGGCCCATCCAGATCTGACCCTGTCGATCTGTGGCGAACATGGCGGCAATCCCGAATCGATCGCCTTCTGCCGCAGCGTCGGATTCGACTACGTGTCCTGCTCTCCGTTCCGGGTTCCGGTGGCGCGACTTGCTGCCGCACAACTGGCGATCGCCCACAAGATCAGGGGTGAAGTATCTTCCTGATACCTCAGATGTTGTGCGCGCAGGCCGTTCCAAGCGCGCAAGGGCGCCCTGCCGGGCCCGGCGCTCGGCCGCCCCGGCAGGGCGCTTGCGGCCGAAACGCTGGACGCGAAGCCCTGCTTGCAGTACATCCGCCCCTGCGCTGACTGAACGAGGGGCCTGCGCGGGCCGTTGTCCGTTGGGGGGCAAGATGAAAAGATTTCTGGCACTGACGGTCGCGCTGGCCGTCATCTCCCATTCGGGGACCGCTATTTCCGAACCCGAACGTCCGGTTGTCGATGCCGGCGTGAAAGTGGCCTCGGCGGATGTCGGGGCCAGGCGCCAGGGCGGCGGGCTCAAGGCGCTGCTGTCGCGCCTGATCGGGCGCAAGGCGGAACCGACGGTTCGCTTCACCCGCGAATGGATCGACGCCCAGCCCAGGGCCGAGGGCGGGCCGGAATGGCAGTGCCTGACCCAGGCGCTCTATTTCGAGGCCCGCGGCGAATCCGTGAAGGGCCAGTTCGCGGTGGCCGAGGTGATCCGCAACCGCGTGAAAAGCAGCCGCTTTCCCGATACCTATTGCGGCGTGATCCGCCAGGGGACGGGCCGCAAGTATCAGTGCCAGTTCACCTTCCTGTGCGACGGCCGCAAGGAAGTGATAACCGAACCTGCGGCCTGGGAACGGGTGGGCAAGGTGGCGCGCGCGGTTCTCGATGGCGTGGACGAGGACCTGACCGACGGCGCGACCTATTATCACACGACCTCGGTGCGGCCGCGCTGGGCGCGCAAGTTCACCCGCACGGCGAAGATCGGCGTGCATGTCTTCTATCGCCCCAAGCTCCGCACGGCGAGCAACG
>JALTNO010000132.1 GCA_027000645.1 Paracoccaceae bacterium
GTGTAAGCATCGCCCGGAGATCTGCCCCCGGCATTTTCCCCGGGCGATGCTTACACGGTGCGGCGCGACTCGGCCAGAGGGGCCACATGGGCCAGCGCCGACTCGATCAGTTCGGGCCCCGCATCGGGCCGGTGGGCGCCTTCCGACAGGACCCGCCGCCAGGCCCGCGCGCCGGGACGGCCGGCAAACAGGCCCAGCATGTGGCGGGTGATCTGGTGCAGCTGGCCACCGCGGGAAAGATGCGTCTGCGCATAGGGGATCATCGCCCGCGCGACCTCGACCGGGTCGGCCTCGCCCCCCCGGCCCCAGATCGCCGGATCGGCCGGGCCGAGGATGCGGGCCGGGGCATTGTAGGCCGCCCGCCCGATCATCACCCCGTCCAGCCCGGCCGCGAGAAAGGCCCGCGCCTCCTCCAGCGAGCCGATCCCGCCATTGACCGAGATGTGCAGGGCGGGGAAGTCGCGTTTCATCCGCTGCACGATGTCGTAGTCCAGCGGCGGGATGTCGCGGTTTTCCTTCGGGCTGAGGCCCTGAAGCCACGCCTTGCGGGCATGGATGATGACCCGTTCGCAACCGGCCGCGGCAATTCTTTCGAGGAAATCGGGCAGCACCTCGTCCGGCTTCTGGTCGTCCACGCCGATCCGGCACTTGACCGTGACCTCGACGGAAACCGCCTCGCGCATGGCGGCGACGCAGTCGGCCACCAGCCCGGGCGTCTTCATCAGCACCGCCCCGAAGGCGCCCGATTGCACCCGGTCGGACGGGCAGCCGCAGTTGAGGTTGATCTCGTCGAACCCCGCCTCTTCCCCCAGCCGCGCGGCGCGGGCCAGTTCGTCCGGGTCCGATCCGCCCAGTTGCAGCGCCACCGGGTGTTCTTCGGGGTTGTGGTCGAGCAGATGCAGCGCCCCCCCGCGCACCAGCGCCGGAGCCGTCACCATTTCGGTATAGAGCAGCGCCTGGCGGCTGAGCAGCCGGTGCAGGTGGCGGCAATGCCGATCGGTCCAGTCCATCATCGGGGCGACGGACAGGCGGGCCGATGTTCTCAAGGCATCCTTCACGGGGGTCGTCATCGCATCACCGAAAATTCCGCGTCCTGCAGATTCATCGCCTGTCCGCCGATCACGGCCCCGGCCAGAAAGGGCGATTCGGGCGAACCATGATGTAGCATGGTGCCGCCGAAAGGACAGCGTTGCATCCAACCGGCGGGCGGCACCCTTCTGCAGGCGCATCGGCTCGCGCAGGTTCTTCGCCCCGATCCGCCTGCAGGCCCTGTTCCGGTGCGTCATCACCGCCGTTTCCGAGATTCCCGGCTCTTGCGCCGCCTGCCCGCCGCGCTCCGGTTCAGCCGGCGGCGGAATGGCGGGCGGCCACGCCGCGGCGTGTGGCGGCGCGCAACCGGGCGATGGACGGGATGTGCAGCCGCCGGCCCGAGGCCCGGACGAGGCCCTCGTCCTGCAACCGCCCCATCAGGCGCGAGACGGTTTCGGTCTGAACCCCGATCATGTCCCCGATATCGCGGCGTGACAGGGGCAGCAGGAGATCCACCGCATCGCCCCGCGCGTCACCCGCCGCGTCCGCCAGGTGGCACAGCAGCCTTGCCAGGCGCCGGGTATTGCCGCTCTTTGGGGGGACGCTGTGCCAGCGCCGGGTGCGGTCGAGCTCGGCCGCGCAGCGCCGCGCGATCCGCAGCAGGCAGCCGGGCGCGGCCTCGATCACGCTCGCCGCCTCGCGCCGGGCAACCACGCAGACGCGCGAATCCACCAGCGCCTGCGCCTCGGTCCGGTGCGCGTCGCCAGCCAGGAACGACCGGAACCCCACGATATCGCCGGGAAAGGCCAGCCGCAGCAGCTGCGACGACCCGTCGGGCTCGTAGCTGCGCAGCGCGAACAGCCCGCGCGAGACGCACCAGACCCCGCCGCCGGGGGCGCCCTGGGTGAAAAGCACCTCGCCTTCGGCCACGGGGCGGCGCGCGAAACCCCGGGCAAGCACGGCCACAGGCGCCCCGTCCACGGGCTGCCAGATGCTCTGCGAATAGTAGACGCAGGCACCGCAGGGGTGCTGATGGCGGGCCATGTCTTGCATCCGGCAGGATTCCTCGTGGCGGCATAAATTGACGATGCTCAATTACAGCGCGGGCGCGGCATTGTCATGGGCTTTTCGACGCCCGCCCGGCGCCGGGGACCGGGGGCCGGGCGGAACGAGGGAGGCCACATGCAACGGGAGCCGGCCGGAACGCCTGACGCTTCACTCCCGCCCATGCCCGCGGCACGGCAGGGGCGGGTATCGGTCTGGCGCTACTGGAAACTGTTCCGGCAGGACATCCTTTCGGCGCAACCGGCCCATCTCTACCGCGCGTGGATGGCGGAAATGCGTACGCCGTTCTTCCGGTCATACCTGTGCAACGACCCGGCGCTGGTGGACCAGATCCTGCGCCGGCGCTGGCGCGACTTCCCCAAGTCCGAGCGCATCCGCGTCGGGCTCAAGCCGCTGCTTGGCGAATCGATCTTCATCTCCAACGGCCCGCTGTGGGAGCGCCAGCGCCGCATCATCGACCCCGCCTTCGAGGGCGGCCGGCTGCGCAGCGTCTTTCCCCGCATGTGGGACAGCGGCGTGGCGCTGACCGGGCGGCTGCGCCCGCTGGCCGACGGCCGCCCGGTCGAGATCGAGGCCCATGCCAGCCATGTGGCCATGGACGTGATCTTCCGCACGCTGTTTTCCGTGCCGATCGAGAACGAAACCGCCATGGCCGCCTTCCGCACCTTCCGCGACTACCAGTCCACCCAGCCGGTGGCCACGGTGGCCGCGCTGCTGCCGCGCCCGGCCTGGATGCCGCGCCTGCACCGCCGCCGCACCCGCCAGACCGCCCGCGCCATCCGCACGCTGATCAAGGGCCTCGTCGATGCCCGCGCCGCCGAGATCGCCGCCGGCACCGCCCCGGACGATCTGGCCACCAAGATCATGACCACCCCCGACCCCGAAACCGGCGAGACCTTCGCCCGCGACGAGATGATCGACCAGGTGGCGATCTTCTTCCTCGCCGGTCACGAGACCAGCGCCGCGGCGCTGGGATGGGCGCTCTACCTGCTGGCGCGCCACCCCGACTGGCAGGAGCGCGTTGCCGCCGAGGCGTGGGCGGAGATCGACCCCGAGCGGATCTATTTCTCGACCCTTTCCCGTCTGCGCCTGTCGCGGGCGGTGTTCCGCGAGGCGATGCGGCTTTATCCGCCGGTACCGATGTTCGTGCGCGAGGCGCGCTGCCCGGTCACCTTCCGCAACCGCCCGGTGCGGCCCGGCGCGCAGGTGATCGTCAGCCCCTGGCACCTGCACCGCCACGAACGGCTGTGGGAGCGCCCCCACGCCTTCGACCCCGGCCGGTGGGAGACGCCGAACGGGCGCGCGCGGCTGCGCGATGCCTACATCCCCTTCTCGATCGGGCCGCGGGTGTGTCCCGGATCGGCCTTCGCCATGGCCGAGGGGCCGCTGATCCTTTCGCTGCTGGTGCGCGCCTTCCGCTTCGAGCGCATCGTCGGGCGCGACCCGGTGCCGGTGGCGCATCTCACCGTGCGGTCGCGGAACGGGATTCACCTGCGGCTGTGGCCGCGCGCGGCACCGCCGCCTTCCGGCGCAGGTGGCCCGGATGACGAAGGGCGGCGCGCCACGATTGCGGAGGAAGGGAAATGAACGCGACGGATGGCGGCAGTGCCGCCGGGGAAGGGCTGCGGCAGGGCGCGGCGAAGCTGCGGGCCTGGCCGTTCTGGATCACCCTGACCTTCGTGCCGCTGGTGGCGCTGGCGGTGTGGAAGGGCGGCTGGACGATCCTGCTGGTGCCCTTCTACGGCTGGGTGCTGATGCCGCTGCTCGATCTGGTACTGGGGCGCAACATGGCCAATGCCGACCCCGACACCCCCGATGAGCGGCTTTTCGCCTTCAGGCTGCTGACATGGATCTGGTTTCCGATCGAATTCGCGCTGGTGTTCGGGACGATCTGGGCGATCACCCGCGCGGGCGGCTATTCGACCGCCGAAGAGCTGGGACTGATGTTCGCCATCGGCGTCACCACCGGCACCGTCGGCATCGTCTATGCCCACGAGCTGATGCACAAGTCGGGGCGGTTCGAGCGCAACCTGGGCGATCTGCTCATGGCGATGGTGCTCTACGGCCATTTCCGGACCGAGCACCTGCACGTGCACCACCCCTGGGTCGGCACCCCGCGCGACACGGTGACGGCGCGCTACAACGAAGGCTTCCTGCGCTTCTTCCCGCGGGTCCTGTGGCAGGGGCCGCGATCGGCGTGGGTGGCAGAAAGGATCCGGCTGGCCCGGCGCGGGCGCAGCCCGTGGCACCCGTCGAACCCGATCTGGAAATACCTTCTGCTGCAGGCGGCATTCCTCGCCCTCGCCGGCGCCATAGGCGGCTGGAAGGGCGTCGGGTTGTTCGCCTTCCAGGCCCTGGTCGCGGTATGGCAGCTGGAACTGACGAACTACGTGGAGCATTACGGACTGGTGCGGCGCCATCTGGGCGAAGGCCGCTACGAACCGGTGCGGCTGCACCATTCGTGGGATTCGGCGCACCTGGTCTCGGGGCTGCTGCTGCTCAACCTGCAGCGCCACGCCGATCACCATGTCCACCCCGCCCGCCGCTATCCGCTGTTGCAGATCTACCCGCCCTCGCAGGTGCCGCTGCTGCCCACCGGGTACCCGCCGCTGACGGCGATGGCGATGATCCCGCCGCTCTGGCGGCGCGTGTTCAACCCGAAGGTACGGGCCTGGCGGCGGCAGTTCTACCCGGACATCTCCGACTGGAGCGCCTGCAAGACGATGGACATGCCGATGCCGCGCGGCACCTGGCCGACGACGGATGCGAAGGGCTGACATGAAGCCCCCCTTCCCCGGACACGCCGCCGCGGCGCGCCGTTCACGACACGCGCAGGATCCGGAAGCTTCGCGCCTCGCGCAGCGGCGCGACGCCGGCGGGATCGCGCGAGGCGATCGCCAGAAGAAGCTTCTGGTCCAGGATCTCGACGAGGTTGGAGCGCAGCAGGCGAATGGCCCCCTTGCTTTCGAGGCAGCGAAAGCTGCGGCTGATGGTTTCCGGCTGGATGCCCAGATAGTCGGCGAGGTCGACATTCTTGAACGGTACGCGAAAAAGCGGCCCCTGCGCCCCGTTGACGCCATCAATCCCGTGAAAGCGCCGGAATTCGCAGATGAACCACGCCAGCTTTTCCGCCGCGCGCTTCTTGGGCAGTTCCGCCGTCTGTTCGATCAGGCGGAAGGACTGGGACTGAAGGCTTTTCCACGCGATTTCCCGCGCTTCGTCGCAGTTGGAAAGGATCTTGTCGAACACGGCGGGCGAAAGATGGCATACCTCGGTCCTGGTCAGCGCGGTCAGGTCCGACTGCAACCGCTCGGGCGCGCCGCGAAGGTCGACGATATCTCCCGGCACGAAAAAGGCGGCGATGGTGCCGCGGCCGTCCTGCTGGATCCGCCGCACGCCGAGGATGCCTTCGGCGATGCCGAAAACCGGCCGGGCCTCGAGCATGTCCCAGGAAACGTATTCCTTGGCCTTGAGAACCCTGTGCGACGAGCGTTCGGAAAGTTCGGACAACAGGTTCGGCCTCAGAACCGAACAGAAGAAGTTGGTTCTGAAGAACAGCGCGCAGCGCGAGCACCCTTCCGGGATCTCTGCCATTTCTCCTCCCTGACGAACCACGTGATAGCGGGAGGAGGGAATTCCGGCATTGACTTGTATCAAAGCGATAGTTCGGCAGATCCCTCACCCGGAACACGGGGCCGCCGCCGGAGGAGGGATGATTCGCATTCTGTCGGTTTTCGGGCTGACCGCCGTCGCGATGATCGTCATCTTCCGCGCGGCCGGCTGGTATGCCGACACGGCGGCACTGCCAAGATATTGCGATGATCCCGACCTGGCCCTTCGATATGTCGGCAACATCCTGTCCGGAAACACCCGCGATTTCCGGACCGACAGACGCGGATATGTCGTCGCGTCGAAGCTGATCTTCCTCGTTCCGCAGCGCGATGGCGAATCCGAACCGGCCTATCTGCTGCGCCTGCGCGCGGCCATCGGGCGCAGCTGTCCCTGAATCTCACGAAATCGTGATCGCGCGTGAACGCGGGCTTCCCGTTCCGGTTGCCGCCTGGAGAAAGGCGAATCCCGCGGTTCTTGACGGCCGTCAAGGTTCGAACCGGCCGAATGTGGTGAAACCGTAGGGAAACGAGCATCACACAGGGGAACACAGCCATGGCCGACCGCCGTCAATCCGAGTTCTGGGGAAAGTTCGTCTTTTCGCTGTCGCTGGCCGCGGTGCTGTTCTTCTTCTGGTGGCTGCTGGTCTACGGCCACGGAGTCGCGCCGGTCGAATAGGCCGAGACGCGCGAGGGCGAGGAGGGCCGGACGATGACCGAACGAACATGGATCGTGTTCCTGCTGGCGCTGCTGGTCTGGGCGTTCGTCTTCTACGGTCTCGACCGGGCAATCATGGAAGGTCAGGGCCTGCCCGTCGGGGCGGACCTGATGCCGAGATGACACCGGGCCCGATCCGTCCGGCATTCCGGGCCGGCATCGTCATGGCGTCCCTGGTCCTGGTGGCCGCCGCCGCCACGGGATTGCTCCCCGACCCGGCCGCGGCGGCCGCCGATCAGGGGATGAACGCCGCGACGGCAGGCGCGCCCCATGTCGCCCGGGGCGACTATCCGACCATCGCCGGCATGAGCAGCCGCACCACCGTCTGGGCGCTGGCGCAGATGCACCTGTTCCTCGCCGCCTTCGTGCTGGCGGTACCGCTGTTCTCGCTGGCCACCGAATTCATGGGCAAGGTCACGGACGACGGGCGCTATGATTCCATGGCGCATGAATTCATGAAGATCACCATGGCCGCCTATTCCTTCACGGCGCTGGCAGGCGGCGCGCTGGCGCTGGCGCTGTTCCTGTTCTACCCGCCGCTCATGGGATACCTGCTGCGGGTGTTCCGCGGGCAGGTGCTGATCTACGCGCTTCTCTTCGGGCTCGAGTCGGTCACGCTCTACATCTACTACTATTCGTGGAAGGCGCTGCGATACGGCAATCGCAAATGGGTCCACATGTCGATCGGTCTGCTGCTGAACGCGGTCGGGCTGACATTGATGTTCGTGGCCAATGGCTGGGCCACCTTCATGATGTCGCCCGCCGGCGTCGATACCACCGGCGCCATTACCGGCACCGTGTGGGAGGCCACCCGCAACCCGCTGTGGAACCCGCTCAACCTGCACCGTTTCCTGGCCAACATTGCCTATGGCGGAGCGATCGTGGGGGCCTATGCGGCCTACATGTTCCTGGCCGAGAAGGACCCCGCACGACGCGCCCATTACGACTGGATGGGATACACGTCCAATTTCATCGCCATCCTCGGCTTCCTGCCGCTGCCCTTCGCCGGCTACTGGCTGATGGCCGAGATCTACTCCTACTCGCAGCAGATGGGCATCACCGCCATGGGCGGGGTCCTGGCCTGGCTGTTCATCATCCAGGCGGTGCTGATCGGCACGATCATGCTGGCCGCGAACTACTACCTGTGGTCGGGGCTGATGCGCACCGACCGGGGCCGGAAATACGTGCCCTATGTCAAGTATGTCGGCGTGGTCATCATCGGCGGCTTCCTTGTATGGGTGACGCCGCACACGCTGATCCTGACCCCCTCCGAGGTACAGGTACTGGGCGGAACCAACCACAAGCTGCTGGGGCCGCTGGGGATCATGCCGGCAAAGAACACGGCGGTGAACCTGATGCTGGTGTTCACCTTCCTGTCCTTCCAGATGTTCTACCGCTCATCGCGGATACCGACATCGCGCTTTGCGCCGGCGGGCAACGCGATCATTTATGCGCTCTACATCGTCGGCTGCCTCAACATCGTGGGAGCGGGCATCTACGGCTACATCACCCCCACGGTGTACAAGGTCGGCGCCTCGGTGCCGCAGGTGGTATCCACGCTGGTCATCATCGTCGGATCGGTGATCATCGACATCTTCCGCCTGCGCGGAGCCGAGACGACGACGATCCACTGGGGCCGGATGTCGCCGCGGTCGCAATATGCGCTGTTCGTGCTGCCGGTGGCCTTCACCTGGCTGATGGGGCTCATGGGCTATATCCGCTCGTCCCTGCGCACCTACTGGCACGTCTATACCGTCATGCGTGACAACTCGGCCGAGGCCTACATTCCGACCATCGGGCAGGCGGGCAACGTCATCACCCTGATCACGCTGGGTTTCATGGCCGTGATGGTGTTCGTGTTCTGGCTGTCGCGGCTGGGCGAAACCCGGCAGGCCGCGCCCGAGCCCCGGCCACCGGCCCGCACCGCGACGGAGACCGCCCGATGACGTTCCTCAAGGTCTTCGCCTTCAGCCTGCTCTCGCTTCTGGTGTTCACGGTCTTCGCCAACATCCTGCCGCAGGTGCAGTCGGACCCGCCGAAGGAAGAGACCCTCGACACCGGGTCGATGGACATGGCCGGCATGATCGCCTTCGGGGAAAGGCTCTTTCGCGGCAAGGGCACCTGCACGCTGTGCCACAACGAGCTGGGACGGGCGCCCGACATGCTGAACCTCGATCTCACCGCCGATTTCGCCAGCCGGCTCGCCGATCCGGCCTATGCCGGCGCAGCGAAGGGGAAAACCGGGGCCCGGGCGTTCGAGATCTACATCCGGGAATCGATGCAGGATCCGTCGATCTACGTCGTGCCCGGCTTCGGCAAGAAGGGCACCAACGACACGGTGTCTCCCATGCCCAGGGTGGATGCTCCGCCAATCGAGCTGACCGAGGTGGAGATGAACGCCGTCATCGCCTTCCTGCAGGACCGCGCCGGGGTGAAACCGACCGTTCCCCTGCCCTCGGCCGAAGAGGCACCGGCCGCAGAACCGGCGGCGACGGCGCAGGAGGAGGACACCGGGCCGCTGACCGATCCGGTGGAGATCATCGACAGCTACGGGTGCGCGGCCTGCCATGACCTGAACGGGAGCGAGGCCGATCTCGGCCCCGATCTGCGCGGCGTCGGCACACGGCTGAGCCGCGAAGAGATCGCCCGCGCCATCTACGACCCCGACGCGACCATCGCCGAAGGGTACGAACCCGGCATCATGCCGCAGGATTTCGGCGAGCGGATGCGCGTGAGCGAGTTGAACCTGCTGGTCGATTACCTGGCATCGCTGAAATGAGGAGGGGAGGGTCTGCGCGATGAAGCGTTTTCTGGGGCATCCTCTTCTGGTGGTGATCGTGGTGCTGGCGGGCATCTACGTCATTCTCGACTTCGTCCTGTGGCCGCCGATCCCCCGGGCGCTGGTCATCCAGTACATGATCATCATCACCGTCGGCGTTCTTCTGCTGGCAAGTTTCGACAACGACACCGCCGCCCGTCTTGCCGCCCCCGTCATCGCCCTGCTGGGCAAGCCCTCGCTTTTCGTGCCCCGCGCGCTGGGCATCATTGCGCTGTCGGGCGGCGCCGGGTGGGTGACCTACGCGATGGTCAGGCCCTCCGACGCCCCGCCGCTGGAGCTGCGCACCGTCCACCCCGCCCCGCCCACGACGCTGCGGGTCTACGGCAGGACCTACGACCTGCTGAAGCTCGAAAACCCGATCCGCGCCGAAAACCCGAAGGGAACCGAAGGCTATGCCGAAGCGGTGGCCGAAGGGAAGACGATCTATTACGAGAACTGCTTTTTCTGCCATGGCGACAAGCTGAGCGGAAAGGGGCATTTCGCCGATGCCTTCAACCCGCGCCCGGCCAATTTCCAGGACGTGGGCACCATCGCGCAACTCCAGGAATCCTACCTGTTCTGGCGCATCACCACGGGCGGGCCCGGCCTGCCGCGCGAAGGCACGCCCTGGGCCTCGGCAATGCCGGTCTGGTCCGAGATGCTGGACGAGGACGAGGTCTGGAAGGTCATCATGTTCCTCTACGACTATACCGGCCACGTGCCGAGGTCATGGGACAAGGAGGCCGGAGCCCCGACATCCGGGGACTCGCCCGGACCCGCCGCGGATACCTCCGCCGCCGATAGCGCGACCGACACCTCCGTCGCAGCCGGGACGGGCGGCCCGGTCAGCGAAGAACGGGCCGATGCGATCTATCAGCAGCGCTGCGCCCAGTGCCACGGCGAGGAAGGCGATGCCGACAGCGTCACCGCGGATCTGCTCTACCCCGGACCGCGCGATTTCACCTTCGCGCAGTTCAAGTACAAGACCACCAGGGCCGACGACGAATTTCCCTCGGACGACGACCTGCGCCGCACGATCCGCGATGGCCTGCCCGGCACCGGGATGCCCGGCTGGAAGGACATCCTGACCGATGCCGAGATCGACGCGATGATCCTCAAGATCAAGCAGTTCGGCGAGTGGGAGGAAGAGGACTTCACCCCCACCCCGATCGAGCTGGGCACCCCGCCCGAAGTCACGCCGGAACTGCTCGCCCAGGGGCGCAGGATGTTCGAGAAGGCCTGCGTGCAGTGCCACGGAGAAGAGGGGCGCGGCAACATCACCTCGGGCAAGAAGCTCAAGGACGACCCCGGCAACCGGATCTGGCCGCGCAACCTGACCCGGCCCGAGACCTGGCGCTATACCCGGACGGTGACCGACGTGTTCCAGCGCCTGTCCACCGGCATCCGGGGCACGCCGATGCCCGAACATACCACCACCATGAAGATCGAGGACCGCTGGGCCGTGGCCAGCTATGTCATGACGCTGCGCGACAAGGCGGTGCCGCTGAGCCGCGGCGAAACCGTGGTGAAGGTCGCCCGCGTGGACGGCCCGCTGCCGGACGATCCCGAAGACCCGGCATGGGACGGGGCGCCTGCGCGCACCTTCCTTCTGGCCCCGAACATCATCAGGGAAACGCGGCTCTTCACCACGCTCAACCCCATGGTGACGGTGCGGGCGCTGGCCAATGACGAGGACATCGCGATCCGGCTCGAGCTCGACGATCGCACCTATTCGGTGCCCGGCGACCCGCTCGAGAAGCAGTACCGGATCGACGGCGTCGAGCCCACCCGCGACGCCATGGCGATCGAGTTTCCGGTGACGCTGTCCGAGACCTCGGAAAAGCCGTGGTTCCGCCATGGCGACGAACGGCACCCGGTGAACATGTGGTACTGGGCGGCGCCGTCGAAGCAGCCGGAGGCGCCGGAAACCGCCCTCCTGCTGGACGCCACCGGGCCGGATGCGCCCCCCGCCCCCCGTGCCGACAGCGGCGCGCTGAGCGCGCGCGGCGTGTGGAAGAACGGGCAATGGCGGGTGATGTTCAGGCGCGCGCTCAGGACCGGGCGGGAGGACGACCTGCAATTCGCCGAGGGCAGCTACGTCCCGATCGCCTTTGCCGGCTGGGACGGGGTGAACGGCGATAAGGGCGCGCGCCACAGCCTGACCGGCTGGTACTGGCTGCGCCTTCCGCCGCGCGACGATCCGGCACGGCTCTATGGTCTGCCCGGCCTGGTGTTCGTGCTGGTGGGCGCCGGTCTTGCGCTTTCGGCGCGTGCGGCCCGGCGGCTTTATCTGACCTGAGCGCGGATCTCCTTCAGATCCTCGCGGCCGCCACGCCGCCGCCCTCTTCCCGCGCCAGCCGGCCGGCAATCTCCGCCGCCGCGCGCCGGCCCGAACCGATGCAGTTGCCGACCGATACGCCGCGCAGGTAGTTTCCGGCCAGATACAGCCCCTCGACCCGCGTGGCTGCAGTTTCCAGCACCTCGCGCCGGGCGGCATGGCCGATCAGGTATTGCGGCAGTCCCAGCGGCCAGTACCGGACCCGGGCCACGACCGGAGGCGCCGCGATGCCCAGAACCGACGACAGCTCCCGATGGACCTCTTCGCGCAGGACCCTTTCGGGGGCCCGGGCCAGGTCCGGATTGCGCGCCCCGCCCACATAGGCTGCGATGCCCACATGCCCCCGCGGCGCACGGCCTTCGAACATGGTCGAACAGAACTGCACGCCGGAAATCGCACCGCTGCCCCGCGTGGCGAGATAGCCCAGCCCGTCCAGCGGATGGGCAACCGCCGCGCGGGAATAGCCCAGAAACACCACCGCCGCCGGGGGTGCGGGAATGGCGGCGGCGGCCTCGGCGGTCTCCGGGTCCAGCGGCGCGACGAGATCGGCGGCCACATGCGGCTGCACCGAGATCAGCACCGCCCGCGCCTCCAGCTCCCCGGCCGAGGTCTGCACGCGAAATCCCCCGGCCCGGCGGCGAATGCGGCGCACCGCGATCCCCGTCCGCGGTGCCCGGCGCAACGCCGCCGCAAGAGCCGCCGGAAGGGTCGCCACCCCTCCCGGCCACGAGAACAGCCGCCGGCCCGGGTCGCCGCCCCGGCGCGACCGGATCACGCCCCGGATGACCGAGCCGTGCGCGCGCTCCATCTCGACCAGTTTCGGAAATACCGCCGCGACCGAGAGCGCCCGGGAATCGCCCATGAAGATGCCGCCGATCATCGGGTCCATGACCTTTTCGGCGAACCCCCGGCCGAAGCGGCGGGCGGTGAAGTCGAACACGTTTTCCTCGGCGCCATCGCGGCGGGCGGGGCGGAACCCCTCGGCCAGCATCGACAGCCGGGCCGGCAGCGGAAGATAGGAAGACAGGACAAAGCCCAGCGGATGCACGGAAATTCCGCTCAGCCGCCCCCGGTCCAGGAGATAGCGCCGCCGCACCCCCGCCCCGAGATCGATTCGCGAACCGGCAAGCCCGAGCGCGCGCGCGGCCTCTTCGGCTTCTTCCACCGCGGCGTTCACGGTGGAGGGACCGTGCTCCATCAGGAACCCGCCCAGGCGTTCGGACACGGCCTTGCCCCCGATCCGCGCCGAGCGTTCGAGCACCACCACGTCGAGGCCGGCCTGCGACAGCGCATGCGCCGCGCTCAGCCCGGTGATGCCGGCGCCTATGACGATCACGTCATGCATCGCCCGCCTTCCCCGGACGCCTCGGCGGATCGGCGGCGCCGAACCGCCGGGCGGCGAGATGCGTCAGGTCGGCCAGGGTCACCCGCGCGCGGCCATGGGCGCGCACGTGTTCCTCGGCGCGGCGGCGCACCACGGACCGCACGAAACCGGGAACCCGGCGCAGGCGGGCCTCGGCCTCGGGGGTCCAGCCGATCCCGCCCGGGGGAAGGAACTCCCGGATCACCGCGCCCCCGCGCGGGCGGTAGCCGCACAGGAAATCCTCCCCCATCAGGTTGCCGTCCCGCGCCAGTGGCCGGGCCCGGCAGCCGCCGCACAGGCGCCCGTATTCGCACGCACCGCACCGCCCCTCCAGCCGGGGCGCGCGCAGTGCGGCAAATACCGGTGCATCGCGCCAGATCTCGGCAAGCGAGCGCTCGCGCAGCGATCCGGCGGGTTCCTCCATGTAGGGACAGGGGGTCACCGTGCCGTCAGGCGTGATCCGCGCATAGCGCGTGCCCGCGATGCAGGCACCCGCATCATGGCCATGCGCGACGGTGATCTCCCGGTCCGGGTCCATCTGCGCGGCGATGCGCCTGAAATGCGGGGCGCACTTGGCCCGCACCATGAGGCCGGTCTCCTCGCGCGCGGCGCGGACCAGGCGGCGCAGGACGGCCTCGTAGCGGTCGGGCGCGATGTCGGAATATTTCTCGCCCCGCCCGGTACAGACCATGAAGAACACGTTGAGCACCATCGCTCCGCTTTCGCGGGCAAAGGCGATCATGGGCTCCACCTCTTCGGCATTTTCGTCGGTGGCCGAGAAATGCAGCTGGAACGCCATCCCTTCGGCGCGGCAGGCGTCGATGGCCGCCATGGTCTTGCGCCACGCGCCGCGCCGGCCGCGAAAGACGTCGTGCCGCGCGGGATCGAGCGAATCCAGCGACAGACCGATCCCCGCCACCCCGGCCCCGGCCAGCGACCGCACCCGCGCCCGGTCCAGCAGCAATCCGTTGGAGCCCACCACCACCATCAGGCCCCGGCTGGCGGCATGGGCGGCGATATCCTCCAGATCCCGGCGCAGAAGCGGCTCTCCGCCGGTCAGCACCACCATGGCCTCGGGCGCGAGCCGGGCAAGATCATCGAGCGCGGCGCAAACCTCGCCGGTGGACATCTCGTCCGCCGCGCCCTCGCTCAGGATCGCCGCGTCCAGGTAGCAATGCGCGCAGCCCAGGTTGCAGCGCCGGGTGAGGTTGAAGGCGACCAGCCACGGCGCGGGCGCGGCGGGCGGCGATGTCGGTCCCGGCTCAGTCATCGGGATCTTCCGCCGGGCACATGGTCCTGCGAAGCTCGGCGAAGGCGGCATCCTCCACCGCGCCCTCGATGCGCGCGGCGCCGTGTTCGCGGGCCCAGTCCTCGACCGCCGCCCGGACCTGATCTCGGATCGTTTCGGGCAGGCGCATCAGCCGGGCCAGCGATGCCGCCGACCACGAAACGCCTGGCGCCGCGGCCCCGTTCCCGCTCCCCTCGACAAGGGGCGCCACATGGGCCGCGCGCACCGCGTCGGCGGCATCGCGGCGGGCGGATTTCTCGGCCCTCAGCCGGATGTTGTCGCGCACCGATGCATCCACCCGCCCCAGCAGGGCCAGCGCCTCGCCGTCCCATTCCAGCCGGGCGAAGCCGGCCTGAACGGGCGGACCGTCACCCCCGCCCGCGCCGGGCATCATCTTCTTCATCACCTCGGCCACGAAGCGCGAGGTGACATAGGTGTGGTGTTGGGCCTGCGCGGCGCGCACCACCGCCATCCGGGCCATGGCGCGCACGAATTCCGGGGCGCGGCCGAGGGCGGCTTCGGCCTCCTCGCTCCACCGGATGGTTTCTTCCGCCACCAGGTCCGAGGGCGGCACCGCCTCGGCCTGGCCCAGCCAGATGTGACAGGGCGCACAGCGCAGAAGGTTCTCGGCGTTGGAGCCGATATCGAGCGCATCATCGGCATGCACCCCGGTCTTGCCGATCACCAGCAGGCTGGCGCCGCAGCGTTCCAGATACTTGCGGATCGCCTGCCAGGGCTTGCCGGCCAGGAGCTCGGTTTCGATCTCGACCCCCTCGTCGGCGGCCAGCTTCCGGGCCACGGCAAGATGGGCGTCGTAGATTTTCGCAATGCCGTCGTCGATCAGCTCTTCATGCAGTTTTTCCTGTTCGCGAAATCTGAAGACCCTGCCCTTTTCCTCGTCGAGGACACCCGAGATCCGGTTGAAGGCGACATAGTGGTAATAGGGATCGTAGGCGGCCACCGCATGCACCGGAACCTCCAGCCTCCGCCCGATCGCAAGGCCGGTGCGCAGGGCGCCGAACGATCTGGCCGAACCGTCGAGGCCGACCACGATCGGCCCGTCGCCAATCCGCAGGTGCCGGTCGCGGGCCACGAACACGTCGATGGGCGCGCGCCGCACGACCCGCTCGCAGACCGAACCGACGGTGGATCCGGGAATCGCCCCCAGCCCCAGCGCCCCCATGGCCAGAAGGTCGAACCTGCCCGTTTCCAGCGCCGCCACGATGCAGGCATAGTTCTTGCCCTCGGGGCTGAGCCGGTGAAACGGCACCTTCAGCCCGTCGCAAAGCGCCTGGGCGGCATCGTGATAGCTGTCGGAGATCAGTCCCAGCCCCATGCCGATCAGGTCCCGGTGCACGGCGCGCTGGTGCTCCATCTCGGTCTCGCGCCGGTAGCGTTCGGGCAGGCCGCCCTCCATCTGCCGGAACCGGCGGTCATGCAGCGCCGCCGCGTAGGCGTGAATCCCGGTAATCTCTCCTCCGGCCGCCGCGACCAGGGGCGCGATCTGCGACAGCGCCTGGTTGGCGTGGTCCGACTGATCCAGCGCCACGAGAACCCGCGCGAGGGCAACCGGCGCCGCGCGGCTGCCCTGTCCGGCCCGGTCGGTCGCTGCTGCGATGTTCATGCTCTCCTCCTTCTCGAGCCGGTGCCGCCGTCAGTCCGCCGCCAGATCGCGGGCGCAGCGAAAGCCGACGAAATCGGCCACCGCATCCGCATAGTCCCACATCCGGTTGCTGGCCGGCGTCATGTGCGGCAGGCCGGCAAAGCTGTTGCCCTTGATGAAGGCGCAGGGCTCGGTCAGATCGTCGGGCAGGTCCTCGGGCGAGACCGCCCCGCCGGGCAGGCTGCACAGTTCCGGGTTGCGCGGCCGGCCGCAGATGCCGCCATAGGCCCGGCTGGTATCGGCCACCCACTCGGACACGTTGCCGGCCATGCCCCGCACGCCCCAGGCGCTGACATCGGTCGCCGCAAAGCGGCTCACGGAAACCGGCGCGTCACCCGCCAGCCACGCCCGCCCGTCGGGAGGCTCCTCTCCCCACGGATAGGTGCGCCCGTCCGCCCCGCGCGCGGCGCGTTCCCATTCCACCTCGGTGGGCAGACGCTTTCCGGCCCATTCGCAATAGGCGCGGGCATCGTACCAGCTCACGCCGGTCACCGGCTGATCCGGGGCGTTCAGCGCCTCGTCGTCGGCGAACATGGGCCGCGGATGACCGGTGGCCGCCACGAAAGCCGCGTATTCGCGGTTGGTCACCTCGTGGCGGTCGATCCCGAATGCCGCCGCCGCATGGAGCGCAGGACCCTCAAGCCCCTGCCCCGTCCCGCCGCCCAGCACCGAGACCCCGGCCGGGATCTCGACCATCCCGGCCTCGTCCACCCTCCACAGCAAGGGCAGCGCGGCCAGCGACAGCAATATCGCCCTCAGTGCCACAGCCAGTACCCGACAAGCATCGCGACGACCACGACATTGACCGCGGCCCCCGCGATGACGAAGGCATCGAAGGCGTTGAGCCGCCGCCCCTTCCCCTTCGCTCCGCCTGCACGCGGCATGTCAGTAGGACGCATCCAGCGTCGCGGTCTGCCCGGCGGCGACCTCGACCTCGCCGGCGTCGATCTCGCCGAGGAAGCCGTGCCAGACCCGAACCTTGTAGGTGCCGGGGGGGATGTCGTCGATCTCGAAGCGGCCGTTCTCGTCCACTGCCGCGAAATACGGATTCTTCGCCACGAAGACGAAACCGTGCATGAAGTCATGGGCGTCGCATTCGATCTTCATCCCGTTGCCCTTGCGCAGCTTGATCTGCTTGGTCACCGTATCGCCCTTGTTGGGCTGCGAGATGTTGATGACCGTCCGGCGCGCCTTGCCGATCTGTTCGTAGGTGTGGATGTTGTGCAGCGTCCCGTCCGAGTTGACGATGGTCATGTTGCCCTTGTTGACCATGAAGCCCAGAGCGGGCCGGAAGGCGCAGCCCTTCTGTTCCAGCGTCAGCTCCTTCAGCTCTTCCGGGAACGGCTTGCCCTGCTTGACCTTGACCAGGAACACCACGGCGTCGAGCAACATGCCGTTGTTGATGCGCACGAAATTCACCTCGCGGGTGCCTTCGCCGCAGATCGCCGGGTCCTTGGAAATGGTGAAGACCTTGGTTTCGGGCTGATTGCTTCCCGCCGACACGGAGCCGGCGATGGCGCCGCCGTCGGCGACCTCGATTTCCTTGTACTTGGCGGCATCTGCGCCGGCCGCCATCCCCAACAGGGCAGCGACCGCGACGAGGGAGGTCAGGAATGGTTTCACGTTCATCTCCTTTTTCTGCGCTCCGGTATTGCCGGCATCACGCCAGGCGTCTGACTGGGTCCTCCGGGTGCGGAGAACGGGCGAAAATCTCGCCAAGGGCCTCGATCGCCACCTGCCAGACCCTCTTGCGGCCTTCGTCGGCAAGAACCCCGGCAAAGGCGCGCGCGGCCCGTTCCGGCGCGATCCCGGCCAGAAGGCGGGCGGCCTCGACGTGGTGATAGCCCTCGTCGTGAAAGGCGAAGTCGAACAGCGCCTCGAACGCCTCTTCGCGGCATACCCGGGCCAGAAGCCCGGCCGCCGCGAGGCGGACGGCAGGCCATTCGTCGGTCAGCGCCGCCCGCACCTCGCCGGGTGCGGCCCCGATCCGGTCCAGCCCGCGCAGCGCCTCGAGCCGAACCGCCCGCGAGGGATCGGCCAGCAGCGCGGCAAGGATCGTCGGCATTTCGGCCTCATCCAGACCGGCGGCCAGACGAATGGCGCTCAGGCGGTCGGGTTCGTCGCCCGCGACCAGGATCTCGGTCACCACCGGCAGCACCTCGTCCACCGGCACCGCGCATCCCGCCGCGGCCAGCCGGGCCAGCGACTCCAGCGCCGCCCGGCGCAGATCCGCGCGTTCGTCCTTCAGGACCGGCACCAGCCACTCCACCACCCACGGCACCCGCACCTCGCCCAGAAGGCCGATCGCGTAGCGGCGCACTTCGACCGAGGCGGGAATGTCGGGATCGGGCGAAACCCGCTTCTTCCCGATCCGGCGCCGCTCGACCAGTTCGAGGCGCCGCAGGTCGTCCTCGTCCAGATCCAGTTCCACCACGGGCTCTTCGGCGGTGGCGGCGGCAGGCGGGTGCAGGATCGCATCCAGCGTCGAACGGGGCGGCGGCGCCCCGGCCTCGGGGCCGCTTTCCTCCTCGGCAACCGAAGCCGGCTCCGCTCCGGCTTCCTCGTCGATCTCCGGTTCCGTACCCTCGTGATCTTCACCTTCCGCCGTCCCGTCCGGCGCATTGTCCCCGGAAGGCATTTCCGACTCGGGCAGGATGCTGCCGCCCGCGGCCTCAAGGAGCACATAGGCCGCAAGATTGCCGGGGGCCGCGCCCATCTCGGCCGCCATTTCGCCCAGCGCGGCAAGCGCGGCGTTGCGAACCGTCCTGTCGTCGTCGGCGGCTGCAACCAGAAGCCGGTCCACCGCCGCCACCCCCAGCTCGCGCAGCACCTCGATCAGCCGCAGGCGAAGATCGACCGGCAGGCGGGCGTCATTCGCGGCCGTCCCGACCGCCTCGACGGCCCCGGAGGGATCGAGCGCGGCCCAGGCGCGGGCGGCGTTTTCGGAGATGTCGGCATTTCCGGCAAACGCGGCGGCCAGCCGTTCACCCACGACCTGCGCATCGAAACGCCGAGGATCGCGGGCGACCACCGAAAAGGCGGCCCCGCGCACGGCGGCCGAGTCGTCCTCCATCGCCCGGAGAACCTCCTCGACCCGGTCGGGGCCAAGCTCGGACACCGCCAGCGCTCGCACCTGCTCGTCCGGGTCGTCCAGCATCGGGATCAGCGGCCCGGACCCCAAGCCCAGCGCCACGTTGGCACGGATCGCGCGCAGGCGCACCTCGGGTTCGGGATCGGACAGGCATTTCGCCAAGAGTCCGCCCGCATCGGCCGAATCACACTGCGCCAGCGCGCCGGCCACGCGCCGGCGGAACCGGGCATCGGCGGCCTCGTACCTGCGCTCCAGCGCGGCAAAGCCGTCCGGACCGATGGCCATCAGCGCCGGAATGGCGAATTCGGAAACATCCTGTCCCTCTTCGTCGTCGAGCGCCGCGCAGATCACATCGACGCCCGCGCGATCCCCCATCAGGCCGAGCCCACGGATCGCCTGAAGCTGGATGTCCATCCAGTCGTCCCAGCCCTCCTCGTAAAACCCGCTCTCGTCCCAGGCGATGCCGTCCTCGTCCCCGCGCGACACCGCGAGCCGGCGCAGGACCGGCAGCTGCGGCGCATGGCGGATGGCCGTCAGCGCCTCGATCACGGCCTGCTTCACCTTGGGATCGGGATCGCCGATCAGGTTTTCCATCAGGGCCGGCGCGTGCGGCCCGGCCCCGATCGCGGCAAGTGCCTCGACCGCGTCGAACCTCACATCCGGGTCCTCGTCCAGAAGCGCCTTTCGCAGCGCCGCGCCGGCCGCGTCCTGCGGGCAATGCGCAAGGGCCTGCGCCGCCGCGCATCTGTGGACATCGACCCCCTCTTCGAGGATCCGTACCAGCGCATCGACTGCCCCCGGATGGATCATGCTGCCTCCTCCTCTCGCGCAAGCGACCGAATTCGAAAAAGCCCGGCGAGCACGGCGGGGCGGTCCCTGTCCCTGCGCGGAACCCCTGCCCCGGAAACGAAAGGGGCGCGGCCCACCCGGTCAGCGGCGGATCCGCGCCCCCGTCCCGTCATCGCCTCAGACCGAGATGTCGCGCGGGGCGAACGACATCGAGCGGAATTCGCTCTTGTACGGCGTTTCCCCGATCTTCCTGATGTTCGCGACGCCCATCTTGTAGTTGTAGTTGCCGCTGATCCAGTCGGGGATCCGCCCCTCCAGCGCGTTCGCCGGCTGCGAGGTGTGCAGGAAGTCCATGTAGATCACGCCCTTCCTGATCGCGCGCGTCACCATGGCCACGCCGGTCACCGCCGCTTCGAGCAGTTCGACATTTCCGTTCCTCATCTGGCCCGAGAAGGTATAGTCGTCCGCCTCGACCCCCAGCGTGGTTTCCTTCAGCGACGGCACGCGGTCGGACCACACCATCACCAGGTCGCCGCTTTCGATACCACGCGCCGCGGCATCCTCGGGGTGGATCTCCACGTAGTTTTCCGGCCAGCGCTGCACGATGTAGGGCCGGCGGCGGTCGTCGAAGCCCGATTGCCAGCGCTCGTTGGTGCGGCCCGAGGTGCACCACAGTTCCTCGCCCCTGGGCTGCAGCCACTCCCAGTAGTCCGAGAACAGCGACCAGGGCGATTTCTCGATGTTGCACTTGCCGGTCTGCGAATTGAAATGCGTCAGCTTCTTGTTGTACATCACCGCCCCCATGGGGCCGGTCGGGTTCAGCTTGCGATTGATGTCGTGCAGCCGCAGCGTCTCGACCAGGTTGCCGTCCTCGTCCATCAGGACCGGCGCCTGGATGCCGTTGGTGCCGAATTCGGCAAACTTCTCGTGCAGGGTCTTGCCTTCGCGCCTGGCCACGACCTTGACCAGGTTGAAGTCCTTGCGGCTGCCCCGGGTGAAGCGCGCGGCCTCTTCCGCGACATCGTTCGAGGTCTTCCAGTCATAGCCGGGAAAGCCCATCCGCCTGGCCAGCTGGGCGATGATCCACCAGTCCGGCCTTGCCTCGCCCGGCGCATCGTAGAACTTCGAGTAGAGCCGCACCCGCCGTTCGCCATTGGCGCGCAGGAAGTCCTCCTCGCCCCAGGTGGCGGCCGGCAGCACGATGTCGGCGAACTGGTTGCCGATGGGATCGACCAGGTAGATGTCCTGGTTGACCACCACCATGCCGCCCGAGTCGACCCGCGCCTTCAGCGCCTCGACGATCTTCTCCTTCTTCGCCGAGCGGATCTGGTTCGGGTTGCCGCGGGTCAGCTCTTCGAACCTCGCGGCCAGCTTTTCGGACGCGCACATGGACTGCACCCAGGTGGTTCCGATGACATGGGCCATGCGGGTGTGACCGGCCAGCAGCCAGGTGTCGGTATCCAGCGCCCGGCGCCGGCGCCCCGGCACCTTCATCGGCGACTTGTTGCGCGGATAGCCTCCGCCCTTCACGCCGCCGCGCTGGTGCCCGCCGGCGCGGCCGATCATCTGCCCGGGACGTCCGCCGCATCCGCAGATGATGCCCAGCGCCGAAATCGCCATCGTGTTGGCGGTGTTGTTCGACCAGTAGAAGCCCTTCTCGATCATGATCGAGGTCTTCGGCCGCCTGCCGCCCACGGGCCTGGCCAGCATCTCGGCCGCCTTGCGGATCTTCTCGGCCGACACGCCCGACAGTTTCGAGGCGTTCTCGACCGTGAATTCGTCCTGCGAGGTGA
>JALTNO010000133.1 GCA_027000645.1 Paracoccaceae bacterium
GTCGCGTTATAACTATTTGGTTTTACATGGATTTTTGGTTGCGGGGGCAGGATTTGAACCTGCGACCTTCAGGTTATGAGCCTGACGAGCTACCGGGCTGCTCCACCCCGCGCCAATGCCGGTTAGGTAATACCATTGGACGGCAGGCTCAACCCCGAAATTCGAAAAAATTTGCCCCCTACGCCCGCCTGTCCACCAGCGAGGCAATGCCCAGAACCTCAAGCACCTTCGCCTCCACATGCCGCGCGGTCAGGCCGGCCGCGTCGTACATGTCCTCGGGAGATGCCTGATCGATGAACCGGTCCGGCAATACCATCGAACGGAATTTCAACCCCGCGTCGAACACCCCTTCTTCGGCCAGAAACTGCGCAACATGGCTGGCGAAACCGCCGATGGCACCCTCCTCGATGGTGATCAGAGCCTCGTGCTCGGCCGCCAGCCGCAGGACCAGTTCGTGATCCAGCGGTTTGGCAAAGCGCGCATCCGCCACGGTCGGAGAAATGCCGCGCGCCGCAAGGGCCTCGGCGGCGCGGATCACCTCGGCCAGCCGCGTGCCCAGCGAAAGAATCGCCACGCGCGACCCTTCTCGGATCATCCTGCCCCGGCCGATCGGCAGCACCTCGCCCCGCTCGGGCAGGTCCACGCCCACGCCTTCGCCGCGCGGATAGCGAAAGGCGATCGGACCTTCGTCATGGGCGGCGGCGGTGGCCACCATGTGAACCAGCTCGGCTTCGTCGGCGGCGGCCATCACCACCATCCCCGGCAGGTTGGAAAGAAAGGCGATGTCGAAGGCGCCCGCGTGCGTCGGCCCATCCGCCCCCACCAGCCCGGCGCGGTCGATGGCGAAGCGCACCGGCAGACCCTGAACCGCCACGTCATGCACCACCTGGTCGTAGCCGCGCTGCAGAAAGGTCGAATACATGGCACAGAAAGGCCGCAACCCGCCTGCCGCCAGCGCCGCGCAGAAAGTGACTCCATGCTGTTCGGCAATGGACACGTCGAAACAGCGCGAAGGGAAGCGTTCCGCCATCAGGTTCAGCCCGGTCCCGTCCGGCATCGCCGCGGTGACGGCGACGATGCGGTCATCCTCGGCCGCCAGCCTGACCAGCGTCTCGCCGAACACCCGCGTATAGGTGGGCGCGTTCGACGGGGTCTTCTTCTGCTCGCCCGTCACCACGTCGAACTTCGCGGTGGCGTGGCCGCGGTCGCGGGCGCTTTCGGCCGGGGCATAGCCCTTGCCCTTTTTCGTCAGCACATGGATCAGGATCGGCCCGCTGGCGCGTGCCTTGACCGTGCGCAGCACCGGCAGCAGCTGGTCGAGGTCATGCCCGTCAATCGGACCGACATAGGAAAAGCCCAGCTCCTCGAACAGCGTGCCGCCGATGGTCATGCCCTTGAGCATCTCCTTGGCGCGCCGGGCCCCTTCCCGGAAGGGTTCGGGCAGCAGCGACACCGCCCCCTTGGCCGCGGCCTTCAGCTCCTGATAGGGCGCACCGGCATAAAGCCGCGACAGGTAGGAGGACAGCGCACCGACGGGCGGGGCGATGCTCATCTCGTTGTCGTTGAGGATGACGATCAGCCGCTTCTTCAGGTGGCCGGCATTGTTCATGGCTTCGAAGGCCATGCCGGCGCTCATCGCCCCGTCGCCGATCACCGCGATGGCATCACCCAGCCCCTCGGGCACCACCGCGCCCAGGTCGCGCGCCACGGCAAAGCCCAGTGCGGCGCTGATCGAGGTGGAAGAATGCCCCGCCCCGAAGGGATCATAGGGGCTTTCGGCGCGCTTGGTGAAACCCGACAGGCCACCCTTCTGCCGCAGGGTGCGAATGCGGTCGCGCCGCCCGGTCAGGATCTTGTGCGGATAGCACTGGTGACCCACGTCCCAGATGATCTTGTCGCGCGGGGCATCGAACACCGCGTGCAGGGCAACGGTCAGCTCCACCACGCCCAGCCCGGCCCCCAGATGCCCGCCCGTCACCGAAACGGCCGAGACGGTCTCGGCGCGCAGCTCCTGCGCCAGCTGCGCCAGTTGCGCATCGGTAAACTGCTTGAGATCGGCCGGGCTGTGCACCCGGTCCAGCAGTGGCGTTTTCGGTCGGTCGGGCATCCGCGCCTCTCCTTGGGCGGCAGGGATCAGCTTTCGCGCGAGATAACGAAGCGCGCCGCCTGCCGCAAGCTTTCCGCCTTCGGGCCATAGACGTCAAGCGCGGCACAGGCCTCGTCCACAAGATCGGCCGCCCGCGCCCGGGCCGGCTCCAGCCCGAGCAGGGAAACGAAGGTGGCCTTGCCGGCGCGCGCATCCTTCCGCAGCCTCTTGCCGGCCTTTTCCGTGTCGCCCTCGACATCCAGGATATCGTCGGCAATCTGAAAGGCCAGCCCCAGCGCCCGGGCATAGGCCGCCAGCGGCGCCGGCTCGGCCCGGGCCAGCCGCGCCCCGGCACAGGCCGCCCAGCCGATCAGCGCCCCGGTCTTGCCCGCCTGCAACGCGGTAACCTGTTCCAGCGTCAGCGGCGCCGGCGCCCCTTCGGCGGCCATGTCCAGCGCCTGGCCCAGCACCATCCCCCGCGCCCCGGCCGCCCGCGCCAGCGACAGCGCCAGATCGGCACGCACGGCATCCGGCCCGCATTCGGAACGCGCCACCATCTCGAAGGCCAGCGCCTGCAGCGCATCGCCCACCAGAACCGCCGTCGCCTCGTCCCACTTCACATGCACGGTCGGGCGACCGCGGCGCAGATCGTCGTCATCCATGCAGGGCAGATCGTCATGGACCAGCGAATAGGCATGCATGGCCTCGATGGCCGCGGCCGGCCAGATCGCGCGCTCGGCACCGATGTCATGCAGGCGCGCGCCCTCCAGCACCAGGAACCCGCGCAGCCGCTTGCCGCCCCACAGCGCATGGGCCATGCCGCGGGTCACTGGCAGATCGTCGAAATCCGCCAGAACCCGGTCGAAATGCGCCTGGATCCGGGCCGCATCCGCGGCCAGCCGCTGCCGCAACATTCACAGCCCTTCGACAGGCCTGGCCCCGGTTGGGTTTCCATCCGCATCCAGCGTGATCGCCGCTACCTTCTCCTCGGCGCGGGCCAGCTCCTCCTCGCAACGCTTCTTCAGCGCCGCGCCGCGTTCGTAAAGCTCGATCGACCTGTCCAGGGCCACATCGCCCCGCTCCAGCTGGCCGACCACCGCCTCCAGCTCGGCCATCGCTTCTTCGAAACTCATCTCGCTGACGGGTTTTTCGCTCATCTCGCCGCCTTCACCAGTTCTTCCACATGCGCCCGCGCGCTCTCGCTCAGCGCCTTCAGATCATACCCGCCCTCGAGAGTCGAGACGATACGCCCGCCGCAAAGCTCGTCCGCCAGCTCGCAGATCGAGGCAGTGATCCACCGGTAATCCTCGGTCTGCCAGTTCAGTTCCGCCAGCGGATCGTCGGCATGCGCATCGAAACCGGCCGATACCAGGATCAGATCCGGCCGAAAGGCGCGCACCCGGTCAAAGGCCGCAGCCCAGGCCTCGCGCATCTCGGCCCCGCCGCCATGCGGGGCAAGCGGCATGTTCAGCACATTGCCGTGCGGCCCGGCATCCCCGGCCCGCCCCGTCCCCGGCCACAGCGGAACCTGGTGGCTGGAGACGAACAGCACGCGCCGATCCGCCTGCAACAGGGCCTGCGTCCCGTTGCCGTGATGCACGTCGAAATCCAGCACCGCCACCCGGCCCAGCCCCCGCGCCTCCAGCGCATGCCCCGCCGCAATCGCCACGTTTCCCAACAGGCAGAACCCCATCGGCTTCTCGGCCTCGGCATGATGCCCCGGCGGGCGAACCGCGCAAAAGGCATTCGCCGCCTCGCCGTCCAGAACCATGTCCACGGCCCGCACCGATGCCCCCGCGGCCCGAAAGGCCGCATCCAGCGTGCCCGGAGACATCCACGTATCCGCATCCAGCCGGGCAAAGCCCTCATCCGGCGCCTGGCGCCGCAACGCATCCAGATACCGGGCGGGATGCATCCTCAGAATTTCCTCGTCCGCGGCCACCGGCGCCGTCACCCGGTTCACCTCCAACGGCTCCAGCGCGTGCAGCACGTGCTCCAGCCGCGCCACCCGCTCGGGATGCCCTCCCGGCGTGACATGACCCAGGCAATCGGCATGGGTGATCAACGCTGTCTTCATCCCCGCGCCCTCTTCCTCTTGCTCAAACTACTCCCGCCGGAGGCATGGTCCGGAACGGGCCGTTCCCGGACTCAGTCCGGGGCCAGCATGTAGCCTTCCCCGCGCACCGTCTGCAAATAGCGCGGCTGCCTGGGGTCCGGCTCGATCTTGCGCCGCAGACGGGTGATCTGCACATCGACCGCCCGTTCCTGCGCCTGCCCCCGGTCGCGGCCCAGCTCCTCCACCAGCCGGGTGCGGCTCACCGGTTCGTTCGGGCGGGCGGAGAAGATCCGCATCAGCTGGCTTTCCGTTCCCGTCAGCCGGATCGGCTCGTCCCCGCGCCACATCTCGCCCCGCTCGATGTCATAGCGGATCGGCCCCAGATGCAGGATCTTCGGCACGCTGTCCTGCGCCGAGGTATCGGGCACCCGGCGAAGGATCGCATTGATGCGCAGTAGCAACTCCTTCGGCTCGAACGGCTTGGGCAGGTAGTCGTCAGCCCCGGCCTCGAGCCCGGCAATCCGGTTCTCGGTCTCGCCCCGGGCGGTCAGCAGCAGGATCGGGGTGGTCCGGGTTTCGCGCAGGCTGCGGGTCAGCGACAGCCCGTCCTCGCCCGGCATCATCACGTCCAGAACGATCAGGTCGAAATCCAGCCCGTCCAGCAACCGCCGCGCATGTTCTGCGTCGCGCGCGGCCGTGACCAGAAAACCGTTCCGCATCAGGAACTTCTTCAGAAGCTCGCGGATTCTTTCGTCATCGTCCACGATCAGAAGATGAGAATCCATCGTCCCCATCACGCACCGTCCTTGAGCCGGTTGTAGGCACGACGCATGTCGGCATCCATCATCGCCTCGAGCACCTTGCGGAAACCCGCCACCGCCTCGGGGCCGGCTTCGCGATAGGCGGCGCGCATCCGGGCGCGCTGTGCATCCGACAGCCGTGTTTCAAGCGCCCGCCCGGCCTCGGTCAGATACAGGTGACGTTCGCGCCGATCTGCCGTGCCGACCCGGCTTTCCACCAGCCCGTCGGCAATCAGGGTCCGCAGCACCCGGTTGAGCGACTGCTTGGTCACGCCGAGAATCGACAGAAGGTTGTTGACCGTTGTGCCCGGCGCGCGGTTGATGAAATGGATCGCCCGGTGATGCGCCCGACCATAATGCATGTCGGCCAGAATCCGGTCGGGATCGGCGGTGAAGCCGCGATAGGCGAAGAACATCGCCTCGATCCCTTGCCTGAGCTGCTCGTCGGTCAGGTAGAGCAGGCTTTCGCCCCCGTAAACCGGCGCCGCGCGTCCGTCCGACATCTCTTGCCCCTTTGCCGTTTGAAACAGTTTACGTCAGCCTTGTTGACATTCCAAGTGCGAAGAGTTATCGAATCGCAGTTTTCGCGCAAGATTATGACCGAACCGGCCATAACTGGCGCAACAATCGGAAAGGCGCGCGTGACACAGGAGGATGCGCAATGGCTGGATATGACGATCGGGACGGCCTGATCTGGCTGGATGGCAAGCTGGTCGATTGGCGGGACGCCAACGTGCATGTGCTGACCCATGCCCTTCACTACGCCTCCTCGGTGTTCGAAGGCGAACGCGCCTATGGCGGCAGGATCTTCAAGAGCCGCGAACATTCCGAACGCCTGCGGGCCTCGGCCGAGATGCTGGATTTCGAGATCCCGTGGAGCGTGGACCAGATCGAAGAGGCCAAGGCCCGGGTTCTCGAGGCCAACGGCCTGTCGGATGCCTATGTGCGCGCGGTGGCCTGGCGCGGCGCGGGCGAGGACATGGGAGTGGCCAGCGCGCGCAACCCGGTGCAGGTCGCCATCGCCGCGTGGGAATGGGGCGCCTATTACGGCGATGCCAAGATGAAGGGAGCGAAACTCGACATCGCGCGCTGGAAGCGGCCCAGCCCGGACACCATCCCGGTTCACGCCAAGGCAGCCGGTCTCTACATGATCTGCACCATGTCCAAGCACGAGGCCGAGGCCAAGGGCTGCTCGGACGCCCTGTTCATGGACTATCGCGGCTATGTGGCCGAGGCGACCGGCGCCAACATCTTCTTCGTCAAGGATGGCGAGGTGCACACGCCCAGGCCCGACTGCTTCCTCAACGGCATCACCCGGCAGACGGTGATCGGCATGTTGCAGGACCGTCAGATCAAGGTGCACGAACGCCACATCATGCCCGAGGAAATGGAGGGCTTCGAACAATGCTGGCTGACCGGCACCGCGGCCGAGGTCACCCCGGTCGGCCAGATCGGGCCCTACAGCTTCGAGGTGGGCCAGCTCACCCGCGACATTGCCGAAGGGTATGACAAGCTGGTTCGCGCCTGATCCCGCATCGCCCGATCACCCGGTGCCCTGTCCCTGCGGGGACAGGGGCGACAGACCGGGGCATTTCCACGATACAGCCCCGGCCCGTCCCTCACAGCCGCGGCAGACCGGCCGCCCTTGCCCTTTCGCGCCGCAGCCCCAGCTGACGTTCGCGCCAGATCACCACGGCATTGCTCGCGATCACCAACGCCGCGCCGCTCAACATCACCAGCGTCGGCAGATCTCCGAACAGGGCATAGCCCAGCACGATGGCGAACAGCATCGACGAATAGTCATAAGGGGCCAGCAGCGACGCCGGGGCAAAGCGGAAGGACGAGGTGACGAGGATCTGCGCCACACCGCCGATCAGCCCCGCCAGGATCAGCAGCCCCGCGGTGCGCATATCGGGCATGACCCAGCCGAAAGGCGCGGTCAGCAGCGACAGGCTGGCGGCGGTGGCGGAAAACCAGAACACGATGGCCGAGGTCGGTTCGCTCTCGACCATCTTGCGGATGTGAATCTGCACCATTGCCCGTACCATCGTCGCACCCAGAACCATCAGCGCCCCCAGTGCCGCGCCGCTTTCCAGCCCAGACGCCCCGCCCAGCCGCGGCCACAGCATGACCAGAACCCCGGCCAGCCCCGCCAGCACGGCCGAGATGCGCACGATCCGCACCGTCTCGCCCAGGATCAGCGCCGCCAGGATCAGGGTGAAGATGGGCGTGGCAAAACCGATCGCCGTGACCTCGGGCAGCGGCAACAGGCCCAGCCCGGCGAATGTCAGCCCCATCGCCGTGGTCCCCAGCAACCCGCGGCGCACATGCATCATCGGATATCGCGTGCGCAGCCCCTGCGACAGCTCGCGCCGCCATGCCAGCCAGGCCACGATCACCGGAATGGCAAAGAAGGACCGAAAGAACACCGCCTCGCCCGGCGGCACCGAATCGGAGGTAGCCTTGATGATCGCCGACATGCCGGTGAACAGGAAAATCGCGCTCAGCTTCAACGCGATGCCCAACCCCGGTCGATGCGATGTTAAGGACTTCACCATGCCGCGACCCTGCGCCCGATCCGGACAAAGATCAACGGGTTGATTTCTTCCGCCCGCCGGGCGCAGATATCCAGCGCACAGAACGGAGCCCCGACGATGTATGATCGCAACCACCTTCTTGCCCGTCTTCGCGCCGCCTCTCTGGAGCGCGAGGGAGACGTGTTCGCGCAGATCCCCGGCGCCGGGCCGGTGACTTTCGGCGACCTGTTCTCCGGGGCCGAAAGGATGGCGGCGGCACTGGTCGGGGCCGGGGTGAAGCCGGGCGACCGCGTCGCGGTGCAGGTGCCCAAGACCATCGAGGCAATAGAGCTTTACCTCGGCACCGTGATGGCCGGCGGGATCTTCCTGCCGCTCAATACCGCCTACACCACGCCCGAAGTCGCCTATTTCCTCGGCGACGCAACCCCTGCCGTGGTGGTCTGCGACCCGACCCGGAAGGGGGAGATCGCAACGATCGCCGGCGACGCCACGATCCTGACGCTCGACGCCAGCGGGCACGGCAGCCTGCGCGAACTGGCGGATGCGCAACCGCCCGGTTTCACCCCGGTTGCGCGCCGCGCGGACGACCTGGCGGCAATCCTCTACACCTCGGGCACGACCGGCCGCTCCAAGGGCGCGATGCTGAGCCACGACAACCTGTCGTCGAACTCCGAGGTTCTGCGCGACTACTGGCACTTCACCGCCGACGACGTGCTGATCCACGCGTTGCCGATCTTTCACACCCACGGGCTGTTCGTGGCCACCAACGTGGCGCTGCTGGCCGGCTGCCGGGTGATCTTCCTGCCCGGCTTCGACACCGACGCGATCCTCGCGGCCATGCCCGAGGCCACCGCGCTGATGGGCGTGCCCACCTTCTACACCCGGCTTCTCGCCGACCCCAGGCTGGACCGCGCGCGCACCGCCAACATGCGGCTGTTCATTTCCGGCTCGGCGCCGCTTTTGGTGGCCACGCACCGGGAATGGGAGGCCCGAACCGGCCACCGCATCCTCGAACGCTACGGCATGACGGAAACCAACATGACCTGCTCGAATCCGTATGACGGCGAACGCCGCGCCGGAACGGTGGGCTTCCCCCTGCCAGGGGTCGAGACGCGGATCATGAAGGACGGCCGCGAAATGCCCGCTGGCGAAATCGGCGTGCTCGAAGTGCGCGGCCCCAACGTGTTCAAGGGCTACTGGCAGATGCCCGAAAAAACCGCCGAAGAGCTGCGCCCCGACGGATGGTTCATCACCGGCGACCTGGCGATGCGGGACGCGGACGGCTATTACACCATCGTCGGCCGGGCCAGGGACCTCATCATCTCCGGCGGGTTCAACATCTATCCCAGGGAAATCGAATCCCTGATCGACGATCTGGAAGGCGTCGCCGAAAGCGCGGTGATCGGAGTCCCGCACCCCGATTTCGGCGAAGGCGTGGTCGCCGTGGTGGTGCCCTCCGACCCGTCCCTGACTCCCGAACGGATCATGGCAGGGCTGGAAGGAAAACTGGCAAGCTTCAAGCGCCCCAAGCAGATCATCCTGACCCCGGCACTGCCGCGCAACACGATGGGCAAGGTGCAGAAAAAGGCCCTGCGCGAAACATACGCAGATCTGTTCCCGGCAACCTGAAACCGACCCCGTCACGCCGGGGATGCGGACACCCCCTTCCTTCCTCTCGCCCCGGATACTCCGGGGGAGAGGCCCGCAGGGCCGAGGGGGCAGCGCCCCCTTTCCCCGTCAACCGCACGACCCGCCACGCTCGGCAGCCATCTCCGCACGCAGCCAGTTGACGAAGGCCACCGCCGCGGCAGAGCGCTCGGCCTGCGGCGACAGGATGAGGTAATAGGCCTCGCGCATCGGCGCACGATGCCGGAAGGGGACCTCCAGCCGCCCCTCGTCCACAAGCCCCTGCACGATCGTATCGTGCCCCAGCGCCAGCCCCGCACCCGACTGGGCGGCGGCCAGCGTCACGGCAAAGGTCGTGGCATGGGTGATCTTCGGGTCGGGCCAGTCCAGCCCCTGATCCTCGGCCCAGGCGGCCCAGTTGGACAACAGGTCGACGCAGTCGAAAAGCGGCTGCCGGGTCAGCGTGGCCGGCGTCACGGGATAACCCGGCGCGCAGACCGGGTAGTATTCGTCGCGGCGCAGAAACTCGGCCCGCACGGTATCGGACGGGCGCAGGGAAAAGCGGATCTCCACATCGGCACCCTCAGCCATCTCGCGCGGCTCCCACAGCTCGGTGGAGATGCTGAGCAACACCTCCGGGTGGGCTGCGCGAAACCGGGCCAGACGCGGCGCCAGCCAGTGCACCGCAAAGCTGAGATTCGACTGCACCCGGACCGCATCCTCACCGCCGCCGGTGACCGCGCGGGTGCCCTGCGCCAGCGTATGAAAGGCCTCGCGCACCACCGGAAGATAGCTGATCCCCGCCTCGGTCAGCTCCAGAACCCGCGGGCGACGGTGAAACAGCGGCCGACCGAGAAAGGCCTCCAGCGACTTCACCTGCTGGCTGACGGCACTTTGCGTCATGTTCAGGTCGCGCGCCGCGCCGGTGAAGGAAAGGTGGCGCGCGGCCGCCTCGAACGTGCGCAGCCAGCCCAGCGGCGGAAGCCGATCCCGCATCCCCATAATCCCTCCATAAGTTTCACTTATGATTAGATGCCGATTTTTTCGTTGGTCAAGGCAGCAAGATGGCGGCACGGTTCCCCGGCAAGGGAGGACGCACCATGAGAGCGACGGAACCACGGTCCGACATGGACCACTGGCAGGAACGGGTGGACCTTGCCGCCGCCTTCCGCTGGACCGCCCGGCTGAACATGCACGAGGCCGTGGCCAACCACTTCAGCCTTGCGGTCAATGACGGCGGCACGCGGTTCCTGATCAATCCCGACCAGATGCATTTCAGCCGGATCCGCGCCAGCGACCTGCTGCTTCTCGATGCCAACGACCCGGACACCCTGAAAGGCCCGAATGCCCCCGACCCCACCGCCTGGGGGCTGCACGGATCGCTGCACCGGCGCTGCCCGCATATCCGCTGCGCGATGCATGTGCATTCGATCTTCGCCACCGTTCTGGCCTCGCTCGCCGATTCCACCCTGCCCCCCATCGATCAGAACACGGCGACCTTCTTCGACCGTTACGTGATTGACGAGAACTTCGGCGGGCTGGCCTTCGAGGACGAAGGCGAACGCTGCGCCAGGCTGCTGGACGATCCGAAGAAGAAGACGCTGATCATGGGCAATCACGGGGTTCTGGTGACAGGCGGCAGCGTGGCGGAGACCTTCAACCGGCTCTACTATTTCGAGCGCGCGGCCGAGACCTGTATTCGCGCGCTGCAGACCGGGCGGCCGCTGCGGGTGATACCCGACGAGATCGCGGAAAGGACCGCGCGACAAATCGAAACCTATCCCGGTCAGGCCGAGCGGCACTTCGCGGAACTGAAACTGATTCTCGACGCCGAGGGCTCCGACTACGCCTCCTGAGGCGCGCACCCGCCAACACGAGACCAAGCAAGGACGGAAAAGATGGACTTCGCCCTGACCGACGAGCAGGAAATGATCGTCGCCACCACCCGCGCCTTCGTCGAGAAGGAACTCTATCCGCACGAGGACGAAGTCGAGCGCACCGGGCGGCTGGACATGGAGGTGATCCGCAACATCCAGCACAAGGCGATCGCGGCGGGGCTCTATGCCGCCAACATGCCGCAGGAGGTCGGCGGCGCGGGCCTCGATACGCTGACCTGGCTGCTCTACGAAAGGGAGCTGGGCCGGGCCAACTACGCCCTGCACTGGACCGGCGTGGCGCGGCCGTCGAACATCCTTCTGGCGGGGACCGAAGAGCAGAAGGAGAAATACCTCTACCCCTGCATCCGCGGCGAGACCTGGGACTGCCTCGCCATGACCGAGCCGGAGGCGGGTTCGGATCTGCGTGGTATGAAGGCGACGGCGAAACGCGACGGCGGCGACTGGGTTCTGAACGGAACCAAGCACTTCATCAGCCACGCCGACATCGCCGGCTTTGCCATCGTCTTCATGGCGACCGGGGAAGAGGACACGCCGAAGGGGAAGAAGAAGCTGATCACCGCGTTCTTCGTGGACAAGGGAACGCCCGGCTTCACGGTGCGCAAGGGCTACAGGAACGTCAGCCACCGCGGCTATTCGAATTCGATCCTGGAGTTCGACGACTGCCGCCTGCCAGACCGGGCGGTGCTGGGAGAGGTGAACAAGGGGTTCGAACTGGCCGGCCGCTGGCTCGGCGCCACCCGGCTGCAGGTAGCGGCGACCTGCCTCGGCCGGGCGGAGCGCGCATTCGATCACGCCCTGGCCCATGCCGCCGAACGGCGCCAGTTCGGCCAGCCGATCGGCCGCTTTCAGGGAGTGTCGTTCAAGCTGGCCGACATGGCCACCGAGATGAAGGCGGCGGCCCTGCTGACCTGGGAGGCCGGGTGGAAATACGACCGCGGCACCGCCACCGAGGCCGACATGTCCATGGCCAAGCTGAAGGCGACCGAAGTGCTGGCGCATGTAGCCGATGAGGCGATCCAGATCCACGGCGGCATGGGGCTCATGGACGAATTGCCGCTGGAACGGATATGGCGGGATGCGCGGGTGGAACGGATATGGGAGGGAACGTCCGAAATCCAGCGCCACATCATCAGCCGCGAACTGCTGCGGCCGTTGGGGGCGTAGCCGTGTTCCGAACGGGCTGCGCCCGTCCGGCCGGTGCGAGGGGCCAGCCCCTCGCGCTCCCCGGGATATTTGCAGCCAGAAAAAGAGCGGGGATGGCGCGAACCACCCCCGCATGTCGAAAGGCCGTTTCCGGTCTTTTCCTGGCACGGTCATCGGCGTCCCCGCCTGTACCGTGTCACCAGACAAACCGATTCCGGTTAACAATCGGTGTCTTTTTCTGGCTGCAAATATCCCCGCCGGAGGCCCCCGCCCTTTCAACCTTTCGCGGAGGGGAAGGATGAGGCGCGACCTGTCCCGCTTGCTCAAGCCCCGGTCCATCGCTGTGGTCGGGGGCGGCGCGTGGTGTGCTGCGGTATTGCAAGCCGCCCGGCGGATCGGATTCGGGGGCAAGATCCACCCCGTTCATCCCTCGGGCAAGGCCATCGCGGGCATGGCCTCTCTGAAACGGATCGAGGATGTTCCCGGCCCGATCGATGCCGCCTTCATCGGCATCAACCGCCACGCAACCGTCGAGGCCGTTGATACCCTGCGCCGGCTGGGCGCCGGGGGGGCGGTGTGTTTTGCATCCGGCTTCACCGAGGCCGCATCCGAGGACGGGCAGGCCGCCGATCTGCAGGCCCGGCTGGTCGAAGCGGCGGGCGAGATGCCGGTGCTGGGGCCGAACTGCTACGGATTTGTCAATGCGCTGGACGGGGTTGCAATCTGGCCCGACCAGCACGGGATGGCCAGGGTCGAGCGGGGCGTTGCCATCCTCACCCAGTCCTCGAACATCGCCATCAATCTGACCATGCAACGCCGGGCACTGCCCATCGCGGTGATGGTCGCCTGCGGCAACATGGCTCAGACCGGCCAGGCCGAGATCGCCGAAGCGCTGCTGGATGACGACCGGGTGAGCGCGATCGGCCTGCATGTCGAAGGCTTTGGCCGGTTGCGCGACTGGGAAGCGCTGGCACGCAAGGCGCATGAACGAGACATTCCTCTGGTGGTCCTGAAAGCGGGCCGGTCCAGACAGGCAAGGGCCGCCGCCATATCCCATACCGCGTCGCTTGCCGGAAGCGATGTCGGCGCACAGGCCTTTCTGGACCGGCTGGGCATTGCGCGCGTGGACAGCCTGCCTGCCTTGCTGGAGACGCTGAAACTGCTGCATGTGGTCGGTCCGCTGCGATCGAACCGCATCGCCTCGATCAGCTGTTCGGGAGGCGAAGCAAGCCTGATTGCAGACATGGCCGCGGCGCGCGACATCGAGTTCCCGCCATTGTCGCAGGCACAGCGGACGAAGCTGCGCGAGGCGCTGGGGCCGATGGTCGCGCTGGCCAATCCGCTGGACTACCACACCTATATCTGGCGCAACGAGGAAGCCATGACACGGGCGTGGGCGGCCATGACCGGCGAAACTGTCAGCCTGACCCTGTCGATCGTGGATTACCCCCGTACGGATGCCTCGGACTGGACCTGCGCAACCTCGGCAGCGCTGAATGCACGGCGTCTGACCGGTGCGCCGTTTGCGGTGGTTTCCAGCTTGCCGGAACTGATGCCCGTTGACGTGGCCGAGCGGCTTGTGACCGGCGGGGTCGTCCCGATGAACGGACTCGACGAGGCGCTGGCCGCCGTGGAGGCGGCCGCGAGGATCGGCGCACCGGACCCGGAACCGGTTCTGCTTGCGGGCGCGGCCCGCCCCGGCCGGGTACTGACCGAAGACGAAGCCAAATCCGCGCTGGCGCAACACGGTTTGCCGGTTCCGGATTTCCGCGTGGCCCGCTCGGCCGCGGAAGCGGGGCGGTTGGCTTCCGGACTGCGCGCGCCCCTTGCACTCAAGGGCATTGGCCGCGCGCACAAGACCGAAGCGGGCGCCGTCCGGCTGGGGCTCGGGCCCGAAGAGGTGGAGGCGGCGGCATCCGCCATGGGAGGCGACAGGTTCCTGATCGAGGAAATGGTTCCGGACGCGGTGGCCGAACTGCTGATCGGCGTGGTTCGCGACCCGGCGCATGGCTTCGTTCTGACCCTCGGCGCGGGCGGCGTACTGGCGGAGATCCTGCGCGACACCGTCTCGCTTCTGGTGCCGGCCGGCAGGGATGCCGTGCGCGCGGCCTTGTTCCGGCTGCGCTGCGCCCGGTTGCTGAAGGGATGGCGCGGCGGGCCGGCTGCGGATGCAGAGGCCATCTGCGACGCGGTCGAAGCGGTTCAGGCCTATGTTGTTGCCAACGCCGAAAGCCTGAGCGAAGTTGAAATAAACCCGTTGATCTGCACCCCGACAGGCGCGGTCGCCGTCGATGCCCTGATCCGAAAGGCAAGATTATGAACCCGGTGAAAACGCGGCGCGAGGGCGCCATCCTGGAAGTCACGCTCGACCGGCCCAAGGCCAATGCGATCGACCTGGCGACCAGCCGGATCATGGGCGAGGTGTTCCGCGATTTCCGCGACGACCCGGAGCTGCGGGTGGCGATCCTGACCGGCGGGGGGGAGAAGTTCTTCTGCCCCGGCTGGGATCTGAAGGCGGCGGCCGAAGGCGATGCCGTGGACGGCGACTATGGCGTGGGCGGTTTTGGCGGCCTGCAGGAGCTGCGTGACATGAACAAGCCGGTGATCGCCGCCGTGAACGGGATCGCCTGTGGCGGCGGGCTTGAACTGGCCATGTCGGCCGACATCATCCTGGCCGCCGATCACGCCACCTTTGCCCTGCCCGAAATCCGGTCGGGAACGGTGGCCGACGCGGCGAGCGTGAAGCTGCCCAAACGCATCCCCTATCACATTGCAATGGAGCTTCTGCTGACGGGGCGGTGGTTCGATGCGCAAGAGGCGCATCGCTGGGGTCTGGTGAACCGCATCGTGCCTTCGGCCGCGTTGATGGACGAGGCATGGGACATGGCGCGGCTTCTGGCGAGCGGTCCGCCGCTGGTCTATGCCGCGATCAAGGAGATCGTGCGCGACGCCGAGGATTCCAAGTTCCAGGATGCCATGAACCGCATCACGCGACGGCAGTTGCGAACCGTGGACGAGCTCTATTCCTCGGAGGACCAGCTGGAAGGCGCGCGGGCCTTCGCGGAAAAGCGTGATCCCGTGTGGAAAGGCCGGTAGAGAACCGGCTTCGTGTCCTTGCGAGACAAAGATCGTTTGCCGCCGGGTGTCCGGCCTTGTCGGGGGGCTCTGCCCCCGTCCCGCGCCTGGCGCGGGACTCCCCCGGGATATTTTCAGCCAGAAAATGAACCGGAGTGCTTTTCTTCTTCGAGCAGGGCGCGCAGTCCCGTCCGGTAGTCGGGATATTTCAGCCGAACGCCGAGTTCGTCCCGTATCCGGTCGTTTCGGACCCGCTTGTTCTCGCCGTAGAAGCTGCGCGCCATCGGCGACAGGTCGGCCGTCTCGAACGGAACCGCGGGCGGGACCGGCGTGCCGAGCAGGCGCGCGGCATGTTCGATCACGTCCTGCGGCGGCGCCGGGTCATTGTCGCAGACATTGTAGACGGCACCGGGATTGGGACGGTCGATGGAGGCGGCCAGAACCTGCGCGACGTCCTCGACATGGATGCGGGAAAAGACCTGTCCGGGCTTGATGATCCGCCGGGCCGTGCCCGCACGCACCTTGGCAAAGGGGCCGCGACCGGGGCCGTAGATGCCGGCCAGCCGGAAGATGTGCAGCGGCAGCCCGGGGATCGCCGCCCAGGCCCTTTCTGCCGCCACCCGCCAGCGGCCGCGACGCGACGCCGGGTTCAGGGGCGCGTTTTCGTCCACCCATCCGCCGGCGCGATCCCCGTACACGGCGGTTGTCGAAAGATAGCCTGCCCATTGCAAGCGCGGTGCGATGGCAACGATCCGATCGCCAAGGGCGTTGAGGACCGGGTCACCCTCGGCGGTGGGCGCGATGGATATCAGAAGGTGCGTTGCCGATTCGAGCGGAACCTCCTGCCCCGGCCAGGTGACGATCTCGGCCCCGGTTTCGCGCAGCTCTCCGGCGCGCGCGGCGTCGCGTGTCGTGCCGATGATCCGCCAGCCCTGCGGCAGCAGCAGACGGGCCAGCGCCTGCGCGGCGTAGCCATGGCCGAAGGAAAGAAGCGTTCTGCTGCTCATGACGGCTTGATGGGCCGCCTTTCCCGCGGATGCAAGCGGCTTCTCTTGATTCGAATCCCCGGATGCGCCTTTGATGGGGCATGACCGAAAAGAAACCCGACCTGCAAGCCGCCTATTCGCTGACATCGCCCGAGGAGTCCCGCAGGCTTTATGCCGAATGGGCCGGCGACTACGATGAATCCTTTGCCGCGCGCGAGGATTACCAGCTTCACATTCACACCGCCCGCGCCTTCGTGGCGGCAGGCGGACAAGGCCCGGTTCTCGATGTCGGCGCCGGCACCGGCCTGTGCGGTGCGATCCTGAGCGATCTCGGGGTCGGGCCGATCGACGCGACCGATATCAGCGCGGACATGCTGGCGCAGGCCATGCGCAAGGACATCTACCGCGATGCAATCGAAGCGGATATCACCGAAGGCATCCCGGTACGGCGCGAGAGCTATTCCGGCATCGTCTCGTCGGGGACGTTCACGCACGGACATGTCGGCCCCGAGGCGCTGGACGAGTTGTTGCGGATCGCCCGGCACGGCGCCCAGTTCGCTCTTTCGATCAATACCGAACATTTCCGCGACGCGCATTTCGCCGACAAGTTCCGGCAACTCGAAACCGGGCACCGCATCTGCCGCCTCAAGCTGCATGAAGTGCGCATCTATGGCGACATGGCGGTCGGGCCGAACAAGGACGACACCGCCTGGATCGCCCTGTTCGAAAAGGCCTGAACCGACCGGCGCCCGTTTCCGGCCGGGGCCGGACAGCCTCGGCGGCCATTGCAGTGGCCGGAACGCGAAAGGGCGCCCGACAGGGCGCCCCCGCATGTTCCCGTCTTGCGGGCCGTGTCAGATCGATTCCTCGATCCAGCCCTTCAACGCCGCCTTGGGGGCCGCGCCCATCCGGCTGGAGACCGGCTGCCCGTCCTTGAAGATGAACAGCGCCGGAATCCCGCGCACCCCCATGGCCGCAGCCGAATTGGGATTCTGGTCCACATCCACCTTGGCAACCTTGATCCGGCCCGAAAATTCATTGGCCAGTTCTTCAAGCGCCGGGCCGATCTGCTTGCACGGGCCGCACCATTCGGCCCAGAAATCCACCACGACGGGGATATCGGAATTCTTCACTTCGGCATCAAAGGTCGCGTCCGTGACGGCAACGGTGGACATATTCTGTCTCCTGCATAGGATTGTCTGGGCCCGAACCTAGGCAGGGCCGCCGGCAAGGTCAAGGGAAGGCGCGCGTGCCAGCGCCGCCGCCACGAGATCCCCTGGAAGCGGCATCAGGGTCGCGTTGCGCGTCCACAGGATGGCGGTTTCGATCCGGCGGCCGGGATAGATCGGGGCCAGCGCCGCGGCATAGGCGCCCATCTGCCGCAATATCCCTTCGGGGCAGTCCGCGGCCCGTTTCGGCACCGTGGCGTTGGTCTTGAAATCCACCGCCATCACGGTGCCGTCAGACAGGATCAGCCGGTCGATGGTACCGTGGAGCCGGCGCTCTCCCAACGGCGCGGTCACCGAAACCTCGGCCAGGCTGTCGGAGGCAAAGACATGTGCCAGATGCGGGGCGGTCAGGACGGCGCGGGCCTCGGCCAGGGCGGCGGCGCAATCGGCCGCGGATGCGTCAGCCAGGACGTTCGCGGCCGCCCGTTCCCATTCGGCCGGCGCGACATCGGGCAGCAGTTCCAGCAGACGGTGCACCCGCGTGCCGTGGCGCTTGGCCGCATCCTCGTCGATGCCGGCGTCTCCCGGCAGCGCCTTGGCCCCGCCCAGATCGGAGGGGCTGATCGTCGCCCGGCGGGCGGCTGGCGCGGGCGCTGCCGTTTCCATGAAATCGGGCAATGGTGACGCGTGCCGGGCGGTCTCATGGGGGCAGGCAAGCTCGAGACCTTCCCAGTCGCCATGAGCATGGCGCAGGATGCCGTCCTCTTCTGCCGCACCGGCGCGGCGCATCGCGGCCTCGATCCGCTGATACCAGCTGTCGCCGTTTTTGTCCAAATCGCCGGCCGCGGCCACGATGAGCCATTTCTCGGCCCGCGTCATAGCCACGTAAAGCAGCCGCATCCGTTCCTGAAGCTGTCTCTCGCGCTGCGCGTTCAGTGCCTCGGCAATCAGCGCAGGGGCGCGGTCGGCCGGAGCCTTCCACAAGGCGGTCCCCCCGACCGAAACGATTTCGTCATGCCTGGGCGGGCGGCGGGCGGCGGTGTCGGGCAGGATCACGATCGGCGATTCCAGCCCCTTGGCACCATGCACCGTCATCACCCGGATCATGTTCCCGACGCTGCCCATCTGGCGCTTGATCTCGAGATCGTCAGTCTCCATCCAGGTGAGAAAGCCGGTCAGGCTGGGGATTTCCGATTTCTCGTAGGCCAGCGCCTGCGACAGAAGCGCGTTGATGCCGTCTTCCGCCTCGGCCCCCAGCCGGCCCAGCAGACGCTTGCGCCCCTCGTGCCGGGTCAGGATACGCTCGATCAGGTCAAAGGGGCGCAGGTAATCGGCGGCATCGCGCAGATCGTGCAGGATGTTCAGCGTGTCGCCGAACTCATCCGCGCGCGCGCGCAGGGCCTCCCACACAAACGCGTCGCCGCGGCGGTGGGCAAGATCGAACAGGGCCTGTTCGCCCCAGCCCAGCAGCGGCGATTTCAGTGCCGTGGCCAGCGACAGATCATCCTCGGGCGTGGCGACGAAGCGCAGCAGCGCCGCCAGGTCCCTGACCGCCAGCTCGGCCCCGACCTTGAGCCGGTCGGCCCCGGCAATCGGCAGATCTGCCGCCTTGCAGGCGCGGATGATTTCCGCGAACAGGTCCGAACGCCGCTGCACAAGGATCAGAAAATCACCCGCCCGCACGGGGCGGCGGCGGAAGCTGCCCGGCACCGGGCCGTCCTCGGGGATGGTTTCGCCGCTTTCGATCATCTCGCGGATGGTCTGCGCGATGCGTTCGGCCAGCACCACGGAATGATGACGTTCGCCGCGCCGATCGACCGGATCGGTCCAGTGCGCGTCGTCCTGTTCAGAGGTCTTTTCCACCACCGGCCACAGATCCACCCGCCCCGGCAGGTCCGCCTTGAACGCCCGGTGCTGGGATTCCTTGCGGAACCCGGCAGCCGCGTGGCCATCGAAGACCAGATCGACGATCTGCAGGATCGCGGGCGAAGAGCGGAAGGAGAACTCCAGTTCCAGATTCTGAAGCCCGCGCCCGATCGCGCGCAGCCGTCGCCCGAATTCCTGTTGCATCCGGTCGAAGGCATCCGGGTCGGCGCCCTGGAAGGAATAGATCGACTGTTTCTTGTCTCCGACGACGAAAATGGTGCGTTCGACCCCTTCGCGGGCGCCCTGCCCGCTGGTGAATTCCTGGGCCAGCTTCTCGATCACGTCCCACTGGGCGGGGCTGGTGTCCTGCGCCTCGTCCACGAGGATGTGATCGATCCCGCCATCCAGCCGGAACAGAACCCATGCGGCCACCGCCGGGTCATTGAGCAGCTGCCGGGCCTTGTGGATCAGGTCGTCGAAATCCAGCCAGCCGCGCAACTGCTTGCGGCGTTCATACTCGGGCAGGAAGGCCGCCGCAAAGCGGTGCAATGCGTGCGTCTTGCGCGCCGCCTCCAGCGCCAGGCGCCGGGGCCGGGCGGTCTCGACCCGCCGCATGAGCGATTCCAGCGCCGGCATCTGCCCGGCCAGGGCCCCCTCGCGCAGAGCCCTGGTGGGGAAGGTGCCGATCTTCGCGGCAAACGGCACTTTCGTCCTGGCGCCGGTCAGCAGCACGCCCTCGAGAACCTCCAGCCCGGCCAGATCGGGGGCGGTGAAGCCCGACAGCTTCTCCGCCGCCCTCGCATTGTTGCCGCCGCTGGCCGCCAGTTCGGGCAGCAGGCTGCGGATCAGCGCCACCTCGCCGCCGGTGAAAACCTCGGCCAGAAGCCGCGATTCGTCGTAACCGGCGGGCAGGCCGAACAGGGCCAGAAGCTCGGGCCAGTCCACGGGACGGGCGAAGGCCTCGCGCCTTGCGGCAATGGCGGTAACAAGATCCTCCAGCGAGGCATCGCTTACATGCGGCGCCAGCGCGTCGATCAACCCGGCCTGCGGACCGTCGGCGAGATCTTCCACGATCTCGGCGCGCAGCAGGGCGGCGGCGCGGTCTTCCACCTCGGTGAACTGCGGGCTGACCCCGGCCTCAAGCGGGAACCGCCGCAGCAGAGAGGCACAGAAGGAATGAATGGTCTGGATCTTGAGCCCGCCCGGCGTTTCGATCGCCCGGGCGAACAGGGTGCGCGCATGGGCAAGACGCGCCGCATCCAGCCCCGCTTCGACCCCGAGCGCCTGCAGCGCCCGGCGCAGCGGCGCGTCCTCGAGCATCGCCCATTCGCCAAGCCGCGCGAACAGGCGGTTCTGCATCTCGCCGGCGGCGGCCTTGGTGTAGGTCAGGCAAAGGATGTGCTGGGGCTGCACGCCCTCCAGCAGCAGCCGCGCCACCCGGTCGGTCAGCACCCGCGTCTTGCCCGACCCGGCATTGGCGGCAAGCCAGGTGGAGGCGCGCGGGTGAGCCGCCTCGACCTGCCGCTGGGTTGCCTCGTTGCGCGGTGTCATCGCAGATCCTCCGGCGCGGGGGCGCTCGTCCGGTCCCATTCGCCGAAGCGGGCCAGCTGATCGAAGTCGCCGCGATCGGTATCCTTCTGCATCGCCCGGCGCGCGGTGAACCCCTGGTCGGGGCGCAGATAGGCGGCAAGCAGCTTGCGCAGATCCTCGCGGACCCGTTCGGTCGGTTCATCCTCAAGCGGGGCGGGCACTTCCTTCGGCGTCGCCCCCAGCCCGATGAACACCGCCGCGGCCACCGGAGCCGGGTCGATCCCCTCGAATGCGCCGGATTCGGCCATGACCGCCTCAAGCAGGAGCTGCTTGTCAAAGGCCGCCTGTTCCTTCGCCGAGGGCGGGCTGCCGGTCTTGTAGTCATAGATCACCGACCGCCCGGCATCGTCCCGGTCGATCCGGTCGGCGGTCCCGGTCAGGGTGAAGGACGGGTCCTTCAGCACCAGCCGCCCCCTGCATTCGAACGCGATGGGCCGGGCGGCGGCCTGCCGCGCGGCCTCGCGCGCGAGGAACCAGTCGGCCACCCGTGCAATCCGCGCCAGCCACAGCCGGCGGGCCGCGGGCCAGGGCACGTCGCGGGTCATGATCCGCTCGGCCAGAGCAAGAAACTCCTCGCGTCCGGGCAGACCGCCCTCCAGGCTGCCGCGCACGAGCTTTTCCAGCACCGCGTGAATCACCGTGCCGCGCAGCAGCGCATCGGGCTGACGAACCAGCGGGTCAAGGGGGCGCAGGCGCAGCACGTCGCGGGCATAG